>JAGNSI010000163.1 GCA_017988135.1 Pseudarcicella sp. | reverse complement strand
ATTTTGACCATAGTTTAGTGTTACCTCTAAGTCTGTCGATTTTTTCAATACTAAATTGATAACACCAGCTATTGCGTCTGAGCCATATTGTGCAGCAGCACCGTCTCTTAGTACTTCTATACGTTCTATGGCACTTGGAGGGATACTGTTTAAATCTACAGACACCGAACCTCTTGCCTGCTCGTTATCATGCACAACCGAAGAGGTGTGGCGTCTTTTTCCATTTACCAATACCAATACATGCTCTGGCCCTAAACCTCTTAGCTGTGCAGGTCTAACATAATCTGTTGCATCTGTAATAGAATTTTTAAAAGTATTGAAAGACGGGATAAGAGCCTGAAGCATTTCTATGGTTTGTGTTGCTCCAGTAGATTGAATTTCTTTTGCACCAATGATATCTATAGGTACTGGTGAGTCTAGCACTGTTCTGTCTGACCGCCTTGTTCCTAATATAACCACTTCGTTTAGATTTTGATTTTCAACTTCAAACTCTATAACACCTAAATTCAGAGTTTCTTTTTTGGTAAAATTTACTTTACGAGTCATTTTGGGATAACCCACAGAAGTAATAACAAGTATTTGCTCTCCATCTTTTGCAACCACTACAAACTCGCCTTTTTCATTGGAAAGAGACCCAGAATTAGTGCCTAATATTCTTATACTCGCTCCTACTATCGGCTCTTTTTTAAGACCGTCTACGAGTTTTCCAGTAATGGTTTGGGCTAGCCCAGTAAAATGAAATAATAAAATGGAAAAGACTAAAAATGATTTTTTTAAAAATTGTGGGCAATGTTTTTTCTCTGTTACCATGTTTTTTTTTAATTAAAAGTGATGTAAATATTTATTTTGAAATGAAATACGTTTTAATTTTTTTTACTAATCGGCAATGAATGTTGTATCCAAATTAGGAATAATATAATTATAAAAAAAATATTTTTACATTTTAAATACAATTTAAAATTAAAATATCAATAAAAATAGCTAATGTTTATCTTGTAAAAAAATGTTTTTTAATTGTAAAACACATAAAAATAAGATTTATAAAAAAAATAAATCTGATAAATTAGCCATTAAAATCAATATTTTTGTAAAACAATTATTTTATGAATTAAAAGCAAAATTGCTTTAATACCAGGTTTAGTATATTAAATTACTTTAAAGAATTTATCATTAAAAAATTATCATTTTGTACTTTTTAAATCACAAAAACACAACAATCTGACAATTAAATATTTACATTTTATTTAAACACCAAATGAAGCTTTTTCTTGTACCTACGCCCATTGGCAATCTAGACGATATTACATTACGTAGTATAAAAACACTCCAAAAAGTAGATGTTATTTTTGCAGAAGATACACGTAATTCGGGCGTATTACTCAAACACTTAGGTATAAGCAAACCGCTTTTTTCGCACCATGCCCACAACGAACATCACGGTGTAGCAGGAGTGATAAAACTTATAAAAGAAGGCAAACAAGTAGCGCTTATTTCAGATGCTGGTACTCCTGCTATTTCAGATCCAGGTTTTTTATTGGTAAGGGCTTGCTTGCTAGAAAACATTGAAATAGAATGTTTACCAGGTGCTACCGCCTTTGTACCTGCATTGGTAAACTCAGGCTTACCTGCCGATAGGTTTACTTTTGAAGGATTTTTGCCTCAAAAAAAAGGCAGACAAACAGCCTTAAAAAATCTTCAAGACGAAGAACGAACGATGATTTTTTATGAATCGCCACATCGCCTTATCAAAACCCTCACTCAGTTTGCTGAATACTATGGTACAGAAAGAAAAATATCTGTTGCTAGAGAGCTTAGTAAAATGTACGAAGAAAACATCAGAGGTACTGTTGCTGAGGTATTACAACATTATACAAATAATCCCAACTCTGTAAAAGGAGAAATAGTAATAGTTTTAGCAGGAAAAGAATAAAATTCAAAAAACATGAAAAACATCAGCTTAATTTTAATTTTATTTTGTGTTTTTTTTAAAACAAACACAAAAGCTCAAAACCTAATTCAACTTTCAGAAAATACCAAAATAGCTTTAGTTACTGTTGCAGCCGGATTGGAGGTGAATGATACCTTTGGGCATACTTTATTGTGGATAAACGACCCCGACCATCGTATTGACTTGGCATATAATTGGGGAGTTTACGATTTTGACACAGAAGGTTTTTATATAAAATTTATCAAAGGACAGCTCCCTTATTCATTGGCAGTTGGCGAAATGTACCAATATTCAGGGTATTATCAAGAGGCACAACGCAACATGAGTGTCCAAGAATTTGATCTACCACTTGCTGAAAAACAAAAAATATATGAGCTAGTAGAAAACAATTATTTACCCCAAAACAGACTTTATTTTTATAAATTTTATACCGACAATTGTGCCACAAGAGTTTTGAATATTTTACAAAAAGCTTGCGGAAAAGATTTCATGCTAAGCAACAATCCCGAATTGTCTGATAGTACTTATAGATATTGGATGAACAAAAATCTACAAACTCATCAGTGGGCAAGGCTAGGTATGAACCTAACTTTGGGCTTATTTGCCGACAACAAAATATCCGAATCTGGAGCTTGCTATATTCCTAAAAACCTAAGTAAAGCTTTAGAATGTGCCACATTTAAAAACAAAAAAATCTTCAACAAACCAACATACAACCTTTTTGAAGTACCCAATCCAGCTCAAAGTCAATCAATTCCTTGGTATTTACATCCATTACTTATTCTAAGCATACTATTCTTAGTCGGCTTATTTATAAGTATTTACGAATCAAAAAACAAGAAACATCTGCTTTGGTTCGACAAAATTATATTTTCTATAGCAGGTATTATAGGTTGGTTTTTGTTTGCACTTTGGTTTTTTACAGATCACTTTACGGCTAAAAACAACTTAAATTTACTTTGGGCATTGCCTTTTCATTTGCCTATTATTTGGTTGATTTCCAAAAATAAACTAAACAGCTTTTACAAAAATTATTTTATTTTAGTGAGTATATTACTAACCATTTCTTTATGGATTGTTTTTCAACAAAACAAAGACTTATTACCTTTTGTAGCGTTGCTATTGATGAGAGCTTTTTTATTGTTTAAGAAAAAAACAGTAGCCTAAAAAATAAAGTTTTAAAATTAGTTTTTCCTAGAAAAATACAATCGTAAACAAGTTTGTGTAAATTAGGAAAAAACTGTAATTTTAGTTTCGATATATTATTTAAAATTTTACTAGAAAAAAAATGCCAAACGCACAACTTGATTCGCAAACTTTAGCAACTATAAACACTTGGCTAGAGCCAATATACGACCAAGAAACACGCAACTTTATTCAAAATCAATTAGATAATAATAAACATACAGAACTTACAGATGCCTTCTACAAAAGCTTAGAATTCGGCACTGGAGGTATGCGTGGCGAAATGGGCGTAGGCTCAAACCGTATGAACAAATACACTGTAGGTGCTGCTACGCAAGGTTTTGCCAATTATATCAATGCCAACTTTCAAAATCAAAGCAATAGCGTAGTGATCGCCTATGACTCTCGCAACAATTCTGCTTTTTTTGCCCAAACGGCTGCTGATATTTTTTCGGCAAACGGCATAAAAGTATTTTTGTTTAGTGCCCTCAGACCTACACCAGAGTTATCTTTTGCTATCAGGTTGCTCAAAGCCCAAGGCGGCTTGGTAGTTACGGCATCTCACAACCCCAAAGAATACAATGGCTACAAAGCCTATTGGGAAGACGGCTCACAGGTAGTTGCCCCTCACGACAAAAATATCGTAGCAGAGGTAAACAAAATACAATCAATAACAGAAATAAAATTTCAAGGAAACCCAGCTCTGATAGAACTGATAGACCAAAAAATAGATGCCGAATACCTAAAAACTATTCAGCACAATTCTATTAATCCTGAAACTATAGCTCGTCAAAAATCACTAAAAATAGTGTATTCTTCTATACATGGCACAGGAATAACGCTTGTACCTCAAGCTTTACAAAACTTAGGTTTTCAAAACGTACATATAGTAGAAGCACAAGCGATTCCGAATGGCGATTTCCCAACTGTAGTATCGCCCAACCCCGAAGAAACCGAAGCCATGGCTATGGCACTAAAGCTTGCTAAAGATATAGATGCAGATTTAGTAATAGCCACAGACCCAGATGCCGACAGAGTAGGTGCTGCCGTAAAAAACCCAAAAGGAGAATGGGTACTCCTCAACGGCAATCAAATGGCAAGCTTGATAGTATACTACCTGCTAGATGCTTGGAAAAAAGCTGGAAAACTAACTGGTAAAGAATTTGTTGCCAAAACCATAGTAACCACAGACATAATAGATAAAATGTGTGCAAAAGCAGGCGTAAACTGCTACAACACACTTACAGGTTTCAAATACATTGCTGCTCTTATTCGTGATTTAGAAGGAAAAGAACAATTTATAGGTGGAGGTGAAGAATCGTATGGCTACTTGATTGGCGATGCAGTAAGAGACAAAGACGCTGTAGCATCTTGTGCTATGATAGCCGAACTCACTGCCTATGCCAAAGACAATGGCAAAACATTGTTTGACTTTCTAACCAATATGTACCTAGAAAACAATTTGTATTACGAAGGACTAATATCTCTAACAAAAAAAGGGAAAGAAGGTGCCGATGAAATACAAAAAATGATGGTAGATCTCAGAGAAAATCTACCTCAAACTGTTGCAGGCTCTGCCCCAAAAGTGGTTTTAGACTATCAAAACCTGATTAGTAAAGATTTAAAAACTGGCATTGAAACTCCGATAGCCTCAAGCACAGGAATAGAAAAGTCTAATGTAATACAACTATTACTAGAAGATGGCACTAAAGTATCTGCAAGACCATCTGGAACAGAACCAAAAATAAAATTTTACGTATCGGTAAACAGT
>JAGNSI010000050.1 GCA_017988135.1 Pseudarcicella sp. | reverse complement strand
TCATTATTTCGAGCATAAGTCTTAAAATCAATAAGCAAATAAATATATTTGCAAAAAATATATAAAAAACATAATATGTCTATTGCAAAAACAGGAGATAAAGTAGCTGTACATTACACAGGAAAATTTGCAGACGGTATCGTTTTCGATTCGTCTGAAGGAAGAGATACCTTACAATTTCAATTAGGAACTGGAATGGTTATCAAGGGTTTCGACGAAGGTATCACAGGAATGACAATAGGGGATAAAAAAACCGTAAACATTCCAGCAAAAGATGCCTATGGGGAGGCAAATCCAGAAAGTATCATTACTATACCCAAGTCTGAAGTGCCAGCTGACATGCAAGTTGAAATAGGTATGCAATTGACCATGAACGATGAAAATGGCAATATGCTAGACGTAACAGTAACAGACCTTACAGAGCAATCTATTACATTAGATGCCAATCACCCATTGGCTGGCAAAGATTTAATCTTTGATATCGAATTGGTAAATATTCTATAAAAGTTTATACGAAACAAGTCTCAGGAAGACCAAATTAAACTTTTACAAATAGTTTATAAGTTTTATTTCGCCCAAAATTTTTTTTGGGCGATTCTTTGTTTTATTTGTCATATAAAACACTTAAATGGCATAACATTAAATCAATTCATTTAGCTTAAGAAAACAAACATAAATAATGCAATCATTTCTAAAAAAATATTCATTTCATCTCCTTGCTTTAGTTGGTTTTTTAGTATTGTCATTAGTGTATGCTAGCCCAGTATTGCAAGGTAAAATCATACTCATGAGTGACCCCATACAAGGTGCGGGAGCTAGTCGTGAGGTTACAGCGTACTTCGAAAAAACAGGCGAGCATCCAGCATGGACCAATTCTATGTTTGGCGGAATGCCAGCCTATACAATTGGAGGAACAACATCTCAAAACTTTTTCTCAACCACCTATAAGATTTTTTCTATTTTACCAGGTGTAGTTCCTAATTGTTTGTTTTTATATATGTTGGGAGCATATTTACTCTTAAACGCATTGGGAGCTAAAAGGTGGTTGGCAGTAATTGGATCATTGGCGTATGCTTTTTTTTCATTAAATGTAGTCATAATAGAAGTAGGGCATCTTTCCAAAGTATTTGCTTTAGCATTGGCACCCATTGTTTTAGCAGGAGTTATTTGGACATTGAACGGTAAAAGGTTTTTAGGAATTTTATTATTTACCTTGGCTTTAGGCTATTCAATTTTTTATAGACACGTACAAATTGTGTACTATACAGGTTTGATGGTTGGGATTTATTTAATATATCAAGCCTATCAAGCTTGGGTTACTAAAACCTTAAAAAACTATATTATAGGTTTAGTCTTAATGGGTTTTGCAAGTATATTTGCCGCAGGAACATCAGCTAGTATGCTTTGGCAAGTTACCGAATATGGTAAAGAATCTATTCGTGGTGGCTCTGAGCTAAAAGCTAAAAAAAATCAAACAGGTTTAGATATCGATTATGCATTCGACTGGAGTTATGGAAAGCTAGAAAGTCTTACATTGCTAATACCCAATTTTATAGGTGGAGCTTCAGGGCAAAAACTTGACACCAACTCAGAAACCTTTAAGTATTTAACCTCAAACGGAGTTCCTGAAGACCAAGCCGAAGGTTTTGTTTCTCAAGCACCTACTTATTGGGGAGAACAACAATTTACAAGTGGCACTGTTTACGCAGGAGCTATTATTTGTTTTCTTTTTGTACTAGGAATTTTGATAGTTGATAGAAAATATTCCTTACCCTTTATAATCACAGCATTATTGTTTTTAGTATTTTCTTGGGGTAAGAATTTTCCAGCATTCAATAATTTTATATTTGAACATTTTCCAGGTTATAACAAGTTCAGAGCCGTTACTATGATACTTTCATTGGTACAATTGCTCATGATAGTTGTTGGTGTATTAGCTTTAAAGAAAATCATCGATTCAAAACCTACTTTTGCAGAAATTAAAAAACCGTTTTTTATCGCTTTGGCTTCAACAGCTGGGCTTTGCTTGGTATTTTGGCTTTTACCTACTGCCGTTTTAGATTTTAAAAGTGCTAGAAACGATGGAGCTATAATCGAACAGTACAAACAAATGTCGCAAGGCAATGAGCAATTTGCAAAAGATTTATACAATAGTTTATTGGCAGATAGAAAAGCCCTAACCTCTTCAGATTCGCTTAGAAGTTTGTTTTTTATATGCTTAGTGGCAGGCTTGATATTGGCATTTATATGGAAAAAAATAAATGAAAAAGTACTTTTAATTGGTATTTCGGTATTGGTCTTGTTTGATTTGTTCAGTGTTGCCAAAAGATATCTCAACGACGATTCTTTTCAAGAAAAAATCACTTTGTCTGAAATGATACCGCCAAGTACAGCAGACCAAAGTATTTTAAAAGATACGTCACAATCTTATAGAGTAATAAATCTAACAACTAGCTTTACAAACGAATCAAAAACCTCTTATTTCCATAAATCTATAGGTGGTTATAGTCCAGTTAAAATGGGTAAATTTGCAGATGTTGTAGAGAAATACCTTTCGGCAAACCCTATAAATATGTCGGTTTTGAATATGCTCAATGCCAAATATTTTATAGTTCCTGATAATCAAGGTCAGCCCGTTTCTCAACAAAATACACAAACATGTGGCAATGCTTGGTTTGTAAAAGAAATAAAAACAGTAGCAGATGCAGATGCCGAATTAGCTGCATTAGGCGGATTTAATCCTCGCCAAACAGTCATTGTAGACAAAAGATTTTCAAAAGAAATAGCAGAAAGCAAGATTGTTTTTGACTCACTAAAAAACAAAATAGAGCTAACCAAATACACGCCTGACCAACTATTTTATACTTACAATGCCGAAACGCCACAGATAGCTGTGTTTTCAGAAATATACTACCGTGGTGGAATAGACTGGAAAGCATATATTGACGGAAAAGAAATGCCACATTTCAGAGCAAATTATTTATTGAGAGCCATGTCTCTACCAGCAGGAAAGCATCAATTGGTGTTTAAATTTGACCCTAAATGTGTGTCATTAGGGCATAAAATAGACCAATACGCATCTATTGTATTATTCTTGTTTTTGGGTTTAGTGTTTTTTATAGATAGAAAAAAGATTTAGATGTTTCTTGGGATAATGTCTCCTCTAAATTAACCGATTTTAATGTTTGACTTTTTTAATTTTTTAATACTTTTTATGCAAAATTTCAAAAAAAACTCGTTTTACAGTATTTTAATTTTTTCACTAACTCTAGTTGGGTGTGCTACCAAATTACCTTTAAGTCAACAGTTTTATAACGATAAAAAAGTTGGAATTATTCTAGATATTGCTGATATAGGCATGGCTAGAACTGGTAGTCAAGGTTTATTAGATGTAGCAATTACACCTGGTAATAAATTTATTGAGCCATTGCACAATATTAAAAGTAAGTTAGATTATGAAGGGATTTTAAAGAATGAGATTTCAAATATTATGAAGTCTAAAAATAAAGAATTCACTTTTATTGATGAAAAGGTAGATTTAGCTTCATATGGTGAATTTGAAACAACCAATTCTGATAAAAAATATGCTAAAACAGATTTTTTTCCATTAAGATTAGCTAGAAAAGATTTGAATGAATTATTAGTAGTAAAAGTGAAATACGGTATTTTGGTTAGCTATTACGGATTTATAGAAATCGGGAAAGAAGGTTATGTAAATATTGCAACTGAAGTGATAGATTTGAACGACAATTCATTACTTCAAAAAAATCAACATCAACTTAATTCCCCTATTCATGGTAACTGGAAAGAAGGAGATGCAGACTTTGATAATTTGAAAGTTTCAATACAAGAATCTATAGATAAATCAATTACGATTCTAAAAGAAAGTTTTTAATTTAAAGAACACCTCCATGATATTTAAACAATAAAGTGGAGGTGTTTTTTTTGAAATCTATACTTTTTAACAATGTATCATTTTGTTTTTAATAAATGAAAAACGTAAAAAAACAAAATTTACCCTCTAAGATATGTGAGCATTGCCAAAGGCCATTTGTTTGGAGAAAAAAATGGGAGAAAGTTTGGGAAGAAGTGAAATACTGTAGTGATCAGTGTAGAAAGAATAAAAAAAAATACCATCAAGTTTGATAAAATTACCTAATTGAATCGCATTCAAACCTGCCAAGCCAGCCCGTGAAACATTTTGTAATACATTACTTGGAACATTGAACTAATTTAGGGATATTTGGGGAAAAATAGTGTTTTATTCCCAAAGCCTATTTTAGAACAAACATTATGTTTGAACTAAGAAAAAAATATTCAAACAAAATTTGTTTTTAGCGCATATTCTTAAAAAAATAGCATGACCAAAATAATCGCCATTGCCAATCAAAAAGGAGGAGTTGGCAAAACTACCACAGCTATAAACCTTGCAGCAAGCTTGGCTGCACTAGAATATAAAACACTTATTGTAGATGCAGATCCACAAGCAAACTCTACGTCAGGCTTAGGTTATAATCCACAAAGTATAGAAAATAGCATTTACGAGTGCATGATAGACGAAGTAAAAGCTATAGACATTATTGTAGAAACAGACCTTCAAAATCTTTTTATATTACCCTCACACATAGACTTAGTAGGAGCGGAAATAGAAATGATAAATCTGCCAGACAGAGAACAAAAAATGAAAATCTGTTTTGAAGAAATCAAAGAAAAGTTTGATTTTATAATTATAGATTGTTCTCCATCATTGGGTTTAATCACCATTAATGCACTCACAGCTGCAGACTCGATTATAATACCCGTACAATGCGAATATTTTGCCTTAGAAGGTTTGGGTAAATTGCTCAATACTGTGAAAATTATACAGTCAAGGCTCAATCCAGAACTGGAGATAGAAGGTATTTTGCTAACCATGTACGACCTAAGGTTGAGACTTTCTAGCCAAGTAGTAAATGAAGTTACTTCACACTTTAAGTCAATGGTTTTCAATACCATTATACCTAGAAATATACGTTTGACAGAATCGCCAAGCTTTGGTATTCCAGCTATTTCGCACGATTCAGATAGCAAAGGAGCTATTAGCTACCTAAATTTGGCACGTGAAATATTGGTAAAAAATGGTTTGATAAATGCAAACTAATAAAATATAAATTATTAAAAAGATTTAAAAAACAATGAGTGAAAAACCCAAACAGCGTACAGGACTAGGAAGAGGATTAGGAGCATTGCTAAAAGAGTCAGACAATAAAATCACGGAAGACTCTTTTTTGCATGATAAAGAAATACCCCAACGCTTAGAAACTTTTTCATCTATCAACGAAATACCTGTTTCGCAAATCGAAACAAACCCATTTCAGCCAAGACTAGACTTTGATGAAACAGCATTGAACGAACTGGCAGAATCTATCAGGGTACAAGGTATCATACAGCCAATTACCGTAAGGCAATTAGCAAGCGATAAATACCAACTGATTTCGGGAGAAAGACGCTATCAAGCATCAAAAAGAATAGGTTTACAGAAAATTCCCGCTTACATACGCACAGCAGACGATCAACAAATGCTAGAAATGGCATTGATTGAGAATATTCAGCGAGAAAATCTCAATGCCATAGAAGTAGCACTCAGCTATCAAAGATTGATGCACGAATGCAGTTTGAAGCAAGAAGAACTAGGTGACAGAGTTGGGAAAAATCGTTCTACAGTAAACAACTATATGCGTTTGCTGAAATTACCCGACGTAATTCAAGCATCACTCAGAGATAATAAAATATCAATGGGGCATGCAAGAGCATTGGTCAGCATAGAAAATGCAGACGACCAGCTAGCAATCTTTTACAAAACAGTATCTGAAGAACTATCGGTACGAAAAGTAGAAGAAGCTGTAAGAGAACTTACCGAAACTACACCTGTAGTGAAAATAGAAAAAAAAGAAAAGGTAGTTAAAAATGAAATATTGAGCCTGCAAAATCGTTTACAAGCATATTTCGGTACCAATGTTTCTGTAAAAGCCAATAATAAAAGTAAAGGAGAAATTACCATACCTTTTACTACTCAAGAAGAGCTAGACAGGATTTTATTAGCCATGAATGCTTAATGTATCAGCTTAAAATGAGGTTTTTTTTAATATGTAAAATAATTGTTCTAGCACTTGTTTTTTTTCAAACAAAAGCCCAAGCAATACTTTTACCAAATACCAACAACACGGGTAAAGTAGATACAATGCCTGTTGCTAAACCACTCTATAAAATAGTACCCAAAATAGCTACTTATAAGTCGGCTATTTTGCCAGGATATGGGCAGATATACAACCGCCAATACTGGAAAGTACCATTTGTTTATGGAGGATTAGGTTTGTCTGTATATTACATAATTACAAATAATAACAAATATTTAAAATACAAAACAGCTTTAGCTAGTTTTTATGACAGTAACTTGCAATTGAAAGCAAACGAACCTATAGTGCTAGTTACCATCAATGGCATCACAAGGCAATTGAATTTTAACCAGATTTTACGACGAACAGATTTTTATAGACGAAACAGAGATTATTCATATTTGGCACTGGCAGGTGTTTGGGTATTCAACATTATAGATGCCAACGTTTCGGCACACTTAAAAACCTTTGATTTATCAGACGATATTTCATTTCAAGTAAAACCAACTCTCAATACCCAAAATGATTTTAACCAACTCACAATGGGCTTGAAATTTACATTCAACTTAAACTGACAGCAGATTTAAAATTGTTTTTTTGATGATAATAAAATTCATTTTAAATCAATTGCAAATTGTAAAATAAAACATATCAAATGAAAATTGTATTACTAGGATATGGCAAAATGGGTAAAGTGATAGAAAATATCGCCATCAGCCGAGGACATCAAATAGTAGCTCGTATAGATATCGACAACAAAAACGAATTCGAAGCCTTGACCAGCTCAGAAGTAGATGCTGTTATAGAATTTAGCCATCCAAGTTCTGGATATTCAAATGTGAAATCTTGCCTAGAAAAAGGCTTTCCTGTAGTATGTGGTACAACTGGTTGGCTCGAAAAAAAACCTGAACTAGATGCACTTACTATACAAAAAAATGGTGCATTCTTTTATGCATCCAATTATTCTATAGGTGTAAATCTTTTTTTTCAGTTAAATAAAACATTGGCAAAGCTCATGAATGGGCAACACCAATACAGTATTTCTACACATGAAATTCATCATACCGAAAAGAAGGATTCACCATCTGGAACAGCTATAACTATTGCTGAAGGTATCATTGAAGGCATCAACGAAAAACAATCTTGGGTAAACAACCAGATGTCAGAATCTGAAGAAGTAGCCATTTGGTCACAAAGAGAAGGTAAAGTGCCAGGAACACATATCGTGAAATATATTTCTGACGTAGACCAAATCGAAATTCTGCACCAAGCACACTCAAGAGAGGGTTTTGCTTTAGGGGCCGTAATTGCAGCAGAATGGATTGTTAATCAAAAAGGTGTATTAGGCATGGAAGATATGCTCAAAGAAAATAATTAAAAAAAACTTTTTTTAAAAATGTCAAGTAAAACCAACCAACCGAAGTCTGCTATCAAAGAATGGTTCGATTCTATCATTTTTGCTGTAGTAGCTGCCACCCTAATAAGGTTTTTTATCTTTGAAGCATATACTATTCCTACTTCTTCAATGGAAGGCTCGTTGATGGTAGGCGATTTTCTTTTTGTTAGTAAGCTTCATTATGGGGTACGTACACCCAAAACGCCCTTGCAAGTGCCACTTACCCATCAAAAAATATGGGGAACAGAAATTCCATCTTTTTTGACTTGGCTTGACTTGAAAAGCTTCAGATTGCCAGGTTTTACTGATCCCAAAACAGGAGATGCTGTGGTTTTTAATGTGCCGAATTATAAGCCAGATAATGGAGCACCTACAGATTTGAAAACCTATTACATCAAAAGATGTATAGCCACACCTGGCGATGTTTTGGAAATAAAAAACACCCAAGTTTACCTAAATGGTAAGCCCATGGAAAACCCAATAAGGCTACAGCAAAAATATGTTTTAGTCACCAAAGAAAATTTAGCCGAAAGCCAAGATTTATTAGAAGAACTAGAAAAAGATTATGAAACAGTAAATGGAATAGATGCAATGGGTTCTGAAAATCCAGACCTGACAGGCATAAACCCTGATTCTAAATCTGAAATGGCTATGGTAGATACCAGTAAAGGAGCTTTTTCTTATATAGTTAATATCAGCAAAGAAAATGCAGATAAGTTACGTACTGCAAATTGGGTGAAATCTATCAAGCTTTTGGTAAAACCTATCGGTGAAAGAGAATACCCAGATGGCATGACAGAAGATTCTGAAAACACAGCCATGAATGGAAGAGCCTACAATTGGAATGCAGATAACTTTGGACCGCTACAAATTCCTAAAACGGGTCTTACCGTAGCTATGACACCTGCAAATGTGGATAAATACAAATACGCCATTTTGCATTACGAAAATAATGAAAATGCTAAAATGGTAAACAATCAAATTGAAATTGACGGTAAAATCATTAGTAAATATACCTTCAAAAACGATTATTATTTTATGATGGGCGATAACCGTGAAAATTCTGCTGATTCAAGATTTTGGGGTTTTGTACCATACGAAAATATAGTAGGAAAAGCAGTATTTGTATGGATGTCTTTAGATCCCAACGACAAACCATTCTTTTCTAAAATACGCTGGAACAGAATTTTTAGGCTTGTAGATTAAACTAAAATAAAAAAATGACTTAATTACTCGATTAAGTCATTTTTTTTTGTGTAAATTATTCTAAATATTCAATTCAGTCATTTAAATTTTCATCATATGAACTATAACGAACCAATGCTCAGAGACGGGGCTTTAAAAAACAAAACCATCATAGTTACAGGCGGAGGCACAGGTTTGGGGCGTTCGATGACTAAATATTTTTTAGAATTAGGTGCTAATGTGGTAATAACTTCTAGAAAAATGGATGTTTTGCAGCAAACAGCCCTAGAACTTACTACCCCAACTGGCGGTAAAATATTGCCTTTAGCTTGCGATGTGCGTAACTATGAGGAAGTTGAAAAAGTTATCCAACAAGCCGTTGAACATTTCGGAAGCATACAGGGTTTGGTAAATAATGCTGCGGGTAATTTTATAAGTCCTACCGAAAGTTTGTCATCCAAGGGCTTTGATGTTGTTGTAGATATAGTGCTAAAAGGTAGCTACAATTTTTCATTGGCAATGGGGAAATACTGGATAGCCAATAAAATAAAAGGAACAGTGATGTCTATCGTTACCACTTATGCATGGACGGGCTCAGGCTATGTAGTGCCTTCTGCCACGGCCAAAGCAGGTGTTTTAGCAATGACACGTTCATTGGCAGTAGAGTGGGGGGCTAAATATGGCATACGCTTCAATGCCATTGCACCAGGGCCTTTTCCAACGGCAGGAGCTTGGGAAAGACTTTTTCCTGCCGAAGCTTTAGGTGAAGAGTTGGCTCAAAAGCTAGCTCCAGAAAATAGAGTTCCTTTGAAAAGAGTAGGGGAACATCAAGAATTAGCCAATTTGGCAGCATACCTAATGTCAGACTTTTCGGCTTACGTAAATGGCGAAGTTATTACCATAGATGGCGGAGAATGGCTGATGGGAGCAGGAGAATTTTCAGATTTGAACGAGATTTCTAATCAAAAATGGGCCGAAATAGCAGCCGTAATAAGAGCAAAAAAGTAAAAAAATAGGCTAATGGATTTGCATTTAAGGCACAATGCATTTTTTTGTTTAGTATATTTACATTTTTAAAAACTACGGATAAATAATAAGATAAAACTAATTTTCAACCATCATTTACTATGTTTGATTACCTTCAGAAAGACTATATTCGCCAATTTATACAATCAGCACTTACAGAAGATGTGGGCGATGGTGACCATACCTCTCTGGCAACTATTCCAGCCGATGCCCAAGGTAAAGCTCGATTATTGGTCAAAGAACAAGGTTTGCTAGCAGGTGTTGAAATGGCGGGTTATATTTTCAATGAAGTAGACCCCGAATTGAAAGTTGATATTTTGATAAATGATGGAACTTGGGTACAGCCTCAAGATATTGTGCTTACAGTACATGGGCGGTCGCAATCTATTTTAAGGGCAGAAAGGTTGGTGCTCAATTGCATGCAAAGAATGTCAGGAATAGCTACTTTTACCAATAGCATGGTACAACTCTTGGAAGGCACATCAACCCAGCTTTTAGATACCAGAAAAACTACACCCAATTTTAGATTATGTGAAAAATGGGCTTGTAAAATAGGCGGAGCCGTAAATCATAGATACGCACTTTTTGATATGATTTTGATAAAAGATAATCACGTAGATTATGCTGGTGGTATAAAAAAAGCTATTTCTCAAGCAAATGATTATTTAAAGAAAACAGGAAAAAACTTACAAATAGAAATTGAAGTAAGGAATCTTGACGAGCTAAAAGAAGTATTGGAAATGGGTGAAATACATAGAATTATGTTAGATAATTTTAATTATGAAAACCTAAAAACTGCCGTAAATTTGATAGGAAATCGTTATCCAACAGAAGCATCGGGAGGAATCAATGCAAGCAATATGAAAGAATATGCAGCTTGTGGAGTTGATTTTATTTCATCAGGTGCTCTTACACACCATGTCAAAAGTATAGACTTGAGTCTAAAAGCATACTAATATTTTCAGGAAAAATACAAAAAATATCATAAATGGATTTAATAAAAGAGTCAAACCAAGTAGGCTATGTAAGTAGGTCTATACCTTTTAAAGGTGAAGAGTTGAAACAAGAAATTTTGAAACTCAAAAAAGAAAAAAATGCTGTAATATTAGCTCATTATTATGTAGATGCCGAAATACAAGATATAGCAGATTTTTTGGGTGATAGCTTGGCTTTAGCACAGGCAGCCGAAAAAACAGAAGCAGATATGATTGTGTTTTGTGGCGTTCATTTTATGGGCGAAACAGCCAAAATTTTAAATCCACACAAAAAAGTAGTTTTACCCGACCTAAATGCAGGTTGCTCACTGGCAGACGCTGCTCCAAAAGAAGCTTTTGCTGCTTTCAAGGCACAATATCCTGATGCTGTGGTAGTAAGTTATATCAACTGTACGGCTGATATTAAAGCAATGACAGATATTATTTGCACTTCATCAAATGCAGTAAAAGTAGTTGAGTCTATTCCTGCGGATAAACAGATAATTTTTGCACCTGATGCCAATTTGGGTAGATATGTAGCCAAAAAAACAGGAAGAGATTTGATACTTTGGGAAGGTGCATGTATGGTGCATGTGGATATTTCAATAGAAAAGTTACAACAAACTAAGCTTCAAAATCCAGACGCTTTACTTATTGCACATCCAGAGTGTAAAGATGTTATACTTTCTCAAGCAGATTTTGTGGGGTCTACCACAGCCTTGTTGAATTTTGTTAAAGAATCTAGTAATCAGGAGTTTATAGTGGCAACTGAAGCTGGTATTTTGCATAAAATGAAAGCCGCAGTGCCGAATAAAAAGCTTATTCCTGCACCAGCAAATGAAAAAAACACATGTGCTTGTTCGGAATGTCCATACATGAAAATGAATACTATGGAAAAGCTTTATAATGCAATGTTTTATGAACTGCCCGAAATTTCTGTACCTGAAGAAACAAGAGTAGCTGCTTTGAAGGCTTTGAAAGCTATGTTGGAAATTTCTAAATAATTTTTAAAAACACAGATTTAATTAAATAGTTTGACACAAAAAAAACTAAATATTAATGCTTCAAAAAGTTTTTTCGAAAAGTTTTTTTTGAAAAAAAAAGGTACTCAAAGTGGTAATGTTTTTGACCTCAAAATCATCAAAAGAATATACGGTTTTCTAAAACCTTATCAACTACGTTTTTGGCTACTTGTTTTTTTGATAATGTTGATGGCTTGCGTAGTTCCGCTCAACCCACTCTTGATACGCTACACCATAGATCATTATATAGCCGAACAAAATCAATCTAAGCTATTGCAAATGTTCTTTTTGATGATTGCTGTATTGTTGGTTCAAGGGGCTTTGCAATTTGTAATCACCTACAACGCTGGTTGGCTTGGGCAAACAGTTATAAGGGATATAAGGGTTCAGCTTTATCAAAAAATACTATCGCTAAAGTTGAAATTTTTTGACGATACACCTATTGGGAGATTGGTAACCCGCACAGTATCAGACGTAGAAACACTCAATGATGTTTTTTCTGAAGGTTTGGCAGCAATTGCAGGCGATATTTTACAATTGTTGCTTATCACAGCCGCTATGTTTTGGATAGATTGGCGACTGACCGTTATCTGCTTGTGTACAGTGCCTTTTATGCTTTTGGCAACTTACATATTTAAAGAACATATCAAGAAATCATTCAATGAAGTACGTACAGCAGTAGCAAATCTCAATACTTTTGTCCAAGAGCATATTACTGGGATGAATATTGTACAAATATTTAATGCCGAAAAACAAGAATACGATAAATTTTACAAAATAAACGAAACGCACAGAGATGCAAATATCAAATCTATTTGGGCATACTCGGTGTATTTTCCAGTTGTAGATGTGATATTGGCATCAGCTACAGCGCTTATAGTTTGGTTTGGTGCTAAACATATTTTGCTACAAGATATGACAGTAGGTACACTTACTGCATTTATAATGTTTATGAATTTGTTTTTTAAGCCTATTCGTTTTTTGGCAGACAGATTCAATACCCTACAAATGGGCATAGTGTCTACTGAGCGTATCATAACTTTGCTCGACTCCAAAGATTATGTAACCAATAATGGATCGCACATTGCGAATGATTTAAAAGGACAGGTGGTTTTTAAAAACGTTTGGTTTGCTTATTTAGAAGATAATTATGTATTAAAAAATATTTCTTTTGAAGTACAAAGTGGCAAAACTATTGCCTTGGTTGGTGCTACTGGAGCAGGTAAGTCATCCACAATAAACTTACTTAGTAGATTGTACGAAATAAACAAAGGTCAAATTTGTATTGATGGCATTGATTTACATTTATACGATTTGTTTGCCTTGCGTAAGCAGATTGGAGTAGTGTTACAAGACGTGTTTTTGTTTTCAGATTCCATACAAAACAATATATCTTTGGGTGACGAATCCATTACTTTAGACAAAATCAAAGAAGCTGCCAAGTTAGTAGGAGCCGATGATTTTATAATGAATTTGCCAGGCAATTATCAATACAATGTGATGGAACGTGGTGCTACACTTTCTGTAGGACAACGCCAATTGATATCTTTTGTAAGAGTGTTGGTTCATGATCCCAAAATTATTGTATTAGACGAAGCAACTTCTTCTATCGATTCTGAAACAGAGATTCTAATACAAAATGCCATTGAGAAAATGATGAAAGGTCGTACAGCTATTTTGATTGCACATAGGCTATCAACCATTCAAAAAGCAGACGAAATATTGGTATTGGACAAAGGAGAAATCAAAGAAAAAGGCTCTCACCATCAATTATTATTGCAAAAAGGTTATTATGCAGAGCTTTATAACATGCAGTTTGAAAGTAATGGTCAAGTGTCTTAATTGTCTGAATATCTTGGTTTAATAAAAAAAGCTACTTTTTTGAAGTAGCTTTTTTTATTTTTTATCGTAAAAAATATTAGCGAGAAATACTCATTATTTCAAATTCTAAAACTCCAGCTGGTGCTTGTATTTCAGCTTTTTCTCCTACCGTTTTGCCAAAAAGACCTTTTCCATAAGGAGACGAAATTGATAATTTTCCTGTAGCCAAGTCAGCTTCTTCTTCAGAAACAATGGTATATGTTTTTTCCATACCATTTTTTGTATTTTTTATGGTTACTTTCGATAATATAGAAACTTTAGAAGTATCTATCGTAGATTCGTCCAAAACACGTGCATTGTTTACTACTTCGCTAAGTTTTGAAATTTTTAGCTCTAACAATCCTTGTGCATCTTTTGCTGCATCGTATTCAGCATTTTCACTCAAATCACCTTTGTCTCTCGCTTCGGCAATTTGTTTTGCCATATCAGAGCGACCTTGTATTTTTAAGTGTTGTAATTCAGCCTTTAATTCCTCTAATTTATCGAATGTATAATATTGTATCTTTGACATAAAACGCTAATTTAAAATAACAGTACGCTAGTTTTGAAAACAATTTAAAACAAAAAGAACGGCTATTGACCGTCCTACAAGATTTTTTAAGACCTTTGTAGTGTCAAGTTGTAATTTTGAAAAAGTTGCTTTCGGTAAACCTCATGCTGAAAAGTATTTTTATTTTTTTCAATCTGAAAGATAAAAAAATAAGCATGAGACTTTCATGCTGGTACAAAGTTAATAAAATACAATAGATTTCAAAGATTTTTCTAAAGCTAAAATTTAATTTGAAATTAAATTAAATCAAATTTGTACTGACAATTAATTAAGCAAAATACAAAAATAGAAGAGGATTTTTAAAATAAATTGGTTTGAAATTTTATAAATAATATATTTTGATGAGAATAATATTCATGGGGACACCCGAATTTGCGGTCGAAAGCTTAAAGGTTTTAGTTGAAAATAATTGTAATGTGGTAGGAGTAGTTACGGCTCCAGATAAGCCCATTGGCAGAGGGCTGAAAATGGGTCTTTCGGCTGTAAAAGAATTTTCTCTCATTAACTTACCCAACGTCCCGATTTTGCAACCAGAAAAGCTCAAAGACGAAGCTTTTTTGTCAGAACTTAAGTCGCTTCAAGCTGATTTGCAAATTGTTGTAGCTTTTAGGATGTTACCCGAAGTAGTTTGGAATATGCCACCGAAGGGTACTTTTAATCTGCATGGCTCATTGTTGCCAAATTACAGAGGTGCTGCTCCGATCAACTGGGCGATTATTAATGGAGAGAAAGAGACAGGAGTGACTACGTTTTTTCTAAAGCACGAAATTGATACTGGTTCTATTATTTTTCAGGAAAAAGAAACTATCAATATTAATGATAATGTAGGCGATATTTATCAAAGATTAATGATAAAAGGAGCTCAATTAGTGCTGAAAACAGTGAACGCAATTGCTCAAAATACAGTTGAGGCTACCCCTCAAACATTGTTGGGGACAGAAAAACACGCACCTAAAATTTTTAAAGAAACCTGTGAAATCGATTGGAATAAAACTAGACTTGAAGTTCATAATTTTATCAGAGGTTTATCGCCATACCCTGGAGCTTGGACATTGCTCAATGGAAAAGTATGTAAAGTATACCAAACTTCGCTCGATTCGGATATTAAAAGTGATAAGATATCAAGCGAAATGGGAGAGTTTGGGAAATGTATCGACGGTTTTTTGCAGATAGAAGAATTACAGCTTGAAGGAAAAAAAAGAATGAATATGGGTGATTTTGCAAGAGGTTATCGAGCATAAATCAACGTTTAACTAAAAAAATAGCTAAATGTTTGTCAATTCTAGACTTTTAGCAAAACTTTCATTAATATTATCAAAACATTACAAAAGCATTTTTAAAATTCATCTAAAATTCATGTTATATTATCTTTTTGATTATCTCAAGAAAACATTCAATTTGCCAGGAGCAGGCGTATTTCAGTACATTTCTTTTAGGGCTTTTATGGCTACTATACTTTCGTTGGGAATAGCGGCTATTTGGGGTAAAACATTTATAAGTTTACTCAGAAAACTACAAGTAGGTGAAGATATTAGAGATTTGGGCTTGGAAGGGCAATTGAAAAAGAAAGGAACGCCTACGATGGGTGGTTTTATTATTTTAATATCTTTATTAGTACCTACTTTGCTTTTTGCAAAATTAGACAATGTGTATATCATATTGTTGATAGTAACCTCTTTATGGTTGGGTGGTGTAGGTTTTTTAGACGATTATATCAAAGTATTTAAGAAAAACAAAGACGGCTTATCTGGTAGATTCAAAATAGTAGGTCAGGTGGTAATGGGCTCTATTGTTGGGCTTACCATGTATTTTAATGACCATATCAAAGTTCGTTTTTTTGATAAAGTAGCGCTTGGTGAAGTGCAAACATACTCTGATACTAAATCATTATTGACAACTATACCCTTTTTTAAAAATAATCAATTTGATTACAGTACTTTATTGCCTAGTTTTTTGCCAGATCAATACGTGTGGATAGTATATGTTTTGGTAGTAATTTTTATTATTACGGCAGTGTCAAATGGTGCAAATATAACTGACGGAATAGATGGTTTAGCAGCAGGTACTTCAGTGATTATTGGACTTACGCTTGCTGTGCTGGCATACGTATCTGGAAACAAAGTTTTTTCACAATATCTGAATGTAATGTTTATTCCCGATTTAGGAGAGGTGACTATTTTTTGTGCTGCCTTTGTAGGGGCTTGTATTGGGTTTTTATGGTACAATGCTTATCCAGCTCAGGTTTTTATGGGCGATACAGGAAGCTTAATGTTGGGCGGTGTAATAGCTACTATTGCTGTGGTTATCAGAAAAGAGTGGATGATACCTGTATTATGTGGTGTGTTTTTAATAGAAAGTCTTTCTGTTATGTTACAAGTTGGTTATTTTAAATATACCAAAAAGAAATTCGGCGAAGGTCGTAGAATATTGTTAATGTCACCTTTGCATCACCATTTTCAAAAGAAAAATTACCATGAAGCCAAAATAGTAACAAGATTTTGGATAATTGGAATATTGCTAGCTGTGCTTACTTTGGTGACTTTAAAACTAAGGTAGAATATGTGAA
>JAGNSI010000049.1 GCA_017988135.1 Pseudarcicella sp. | reverse complement strand
GCTTGTGTTGCAGCATGTAAAAACGCTTCAGCGATGTTGTTTACCTCTGCCAAAATATCACAGTTGGCATTGTTGCCACAAGGTCAGGCAGAAAGAAGCATTAGGGCTGAAAATATGGTAGCTCAAATGGATGTTGAAGGTTTTGGCGCTTGTACCAACACTGGAGCTTGCGAAGCAGAGTGTCCTAAAGGTATTTCATTAGAAAATATTGCTAGAATGAACCGTGAATATTACGGTGCAGTTATGTCTTCAAAATAAGATATATTTATTGTTTTAATTAAAAAAAGTTCTTTCGCATTTAGTGGAAAGAACTTTTTTCGTTTAGGTGTATTAAGATTTGATATTCAGTATTTTGATATTGTATTATAATAATTTTAAGGTTCAGAAAATGGGCTAAATATTATAATTTTTTTACAATAAATATCCTTATTTTAAGATTAAAAACCCTTCTTTTGTTAATTTTATGTAATTGTAAATTATTTATTAATTTTGTATTATACTTAGAAATAATTTTTTACGATATGTCAAAGCAAGCCAAACAAAGTTCCAATTATAGTGATGTTATCTTGATAGGAGCAGGCATCATGAGTGCCACTTTGGGTACTTTTTTGAAAAAACTAGAACCTACTTGGAAAATTAATATTTTTGAAAGAATGGACCGAGTTACAGCCGAATCTTCGGAAGCATGGAACAATGCTGGAACAGGTCATTCGGCTTTTTGTGAACTTAACTATACCTCTCAGCAAGCAGATGGTTCTGTGAAGATAAAAAAAGCAGTAGAAATAGCCGAATCGTTTGAGATTTCGAAAGAATTTTGGGCAACTTTGGTGCAAGAAGGTATTATCAAAGATCCCAAAAATGTAGTTAGACCGATACCGCATTTGAGTTTTGTTTGGGGTGAAGAAAACACACAGTTTTTGAAAAATAGGTACGATGCTATGATACAGCATCATCTTTTTGAAGATATGGAGTTTTCTACCAACCATGAAACACTCAAAGAATGGATGCCACTCATTATGCAAGGTCGTAGCGAAGATGAACTATTGGCGGCTACCAAAATGGATATTGGAACGGATGTAGATTTTGGTGCCTTGGCGAGAGCTATGTTTGGGTATTTAGACGACTCTGCTAATGTGTCTTTAAAGTTGCATAACGAAGTTGAAGATATAGAGAAACTAGAAAATGGTTTGTGGCAGTTGAAAATCAAGAATTTATCAACTGGTAAATCAAAAGTATATACTTCGAAATTTGTGTTTATCGGTGCTGGAGGCGGTTCTTTGCCTTTGCTTGAAAAATCGGGTATTCCAGAAGCTCATGGATACGGTGGTTTTCCGATTGGTGGAAAATGGTTGGTTTGTAACAATAAAAACATTATTAAGCAACACAACGCTAAAGTATATGGGAAAGCTAGTGTTGGTTCACCGCCAATGTCGGTGCCTCACTTAGATACCAGAATGATAAATGGCGAGCGTGCATTGCTGTTTGGACCGTTTGCAGGTTTTTCTACTAAGTTTTTGAAAAATGGTTCTTATCTTGATTTACCTAAATCGGTAAAATGGAATAACATAAAACCATTGATGTTTGCTGGTTTGAACAATTTGGGTTTAACCAAATACCTTATTCAGCAGGTTACACTTAGCCCTAAGCAACGATTAGCTTCTTTACAAGATTATTATCCTGATGCTTTATTGGAAGATTGGGAAATAAAAGATGCTGGTCAGCGTGTACAGGTTATTAAAAAAGACAAAGAAGAGGGTGGGGTTTTGGAGTTTGGCACAGAGATGGTATATGCTCATGATGGTAGTTTGGCTACGTTATTAGGTGCATCTCCGGGTGCTTCTACTTCGGTGTCTATCATGCTTGAGCTGTTAGAAAAATGTTTTGCGACAGATAGTTCTTCGGATAAATGGAAAAATACGCTTGCTGGGTTGATACCTTCATTTGGTCAATCTTTGGCTGAAGATAAGGTTTTGGCAAAGGCTACTCGCCAAAGAACAGCTGAAGTTCTAGGTCTTAACTTGTAAGATTACAATTTTTAAACTAAAAAAAAGCTGTCCGAAATACGGACAGCTTTTTTTGTGGGGTGTTTTAGTGTTTTATGATTCTAAAACTTGCTTTTTTCTTTTTGGAATAAATATTCAAAATGTAAGTGCCTTTTGGTAGCTGACTGATGTCTAGCTGGTTGTTATTACTACTGTTCGCATGGCTTTGTCTGAGTATGCCAGTTATGTCAAATATTTGTACTGAAAAAGGCGAACCATCAGTTTCGATATTTATTTTGTCGGTAGTTGGGTTTGGAAACACATTTACCGATAGTTTTTCTTCCTTTTCGTTTGCAGTTATTTGCTCTATCTGGTATTTTGCCGTTTTGGGTGATATTATTTCTAAAGGACAGCCTATTGTGATTCCTCTGTTTGGATAATATTCATTGCCATACCAACCATTATAGTAATATTGGTCATAGTCGTAACCATTTAATATTCGGTATTCGTTGGTTTCATTGAACGGTAATTTTAGTTCTGTTACTTCATCTTTAAGATATATTTCTTTAATCTCTTGTCCCTTTGTTAATTCTAATAAATTTACTTTTACATAATTGTAATAGTTGTGCCCAGGAATATTTTCAAGTACTATTTTTAAATTTTTAGTTTTGCCATTTTCTTGTGTATAGAATTGGCTTTGAAAATAAGCTTTAATTGTGTTTTTTACTATAAATTGAGTAGTTGTACTTGTGGTATTTGGGTCTGAAGCTACGATTTTTAGTAATAAATATTCGTTGCTAAGTATATCGTTGGGTATATCAGCGACCAATCCATTTTTAAATGACTTTGTTTTTAAGCTTTTGAAATTTTTGCCATCTTTGTCTGCCACTTCCACTGTAAATACATTGTTTTTTGTAAATGTACCTTTGGTGAGGAATTGAACATACATTTTACTGTTTTTGCAAAGTGGAGCATTCTCATTGTAATAGTTATCGTTTAGGCGTAAACTATCTGAACTAACATTGATTTGTGTTTTATCAAAGAATATTTGTCTTTCGCTTGGTGGATTTACAGTTATAGTGATTTTGCCATTTGCCACACCTACGCCACATTCATTGCTGCTGTTTTTGATGCTATATTCGGTAGTAGTACTTGGTTTTACTATTCTTGAAGCGCCATTATTGCTTGAAACACTTTTGTGATTATCGTTCCATTCAATATGCAAAGTGTCTTTTGAATATTCTAAGTAATTTGTATAATTAAAATATTGTACACTTGAATAAAGATTTGATACAAAAAGATTTGTGCTGTCTCCTTGGTTGATAACGGCATTGCCTAAAAGCACCAGATTAGGTTTTCCTTTTAAATTCAAATTTTGAATTAAAACTTTGTTTATACCAAGGTTCATATTTACAATAGATACAGAATAAGCTTCTATTTCTTCGGGTTTTCGTTCTGGAATATTTAGAGTGATAATACTGTCCTTTGCTGTAAAATCGCCCAAATATATTTTTTCTTTATTATTCGATTTGCTGAAAATATTCAGATACAGCTGAATTTTTTCGTTTGGACTATTATTTGAATAATTTTTTATTCTGAATTGAGCAGATTTTCCAAAACATACTTGTGGATCGTAATAAACAGAAGATGATTGCATTAAGCCTTTTGTTTTATAATATTCATGGTCAATTTTTACATTCGGTGATGTCGTTACTTTAACCTCACCTTCTCCTGTGCCTACACCACATTCGTTGCTTGTTTTTATTATTTTATAAGTGGTATTGTTTTGCGGATTTACAGATAAAAATTGGTTGCTTTGGTTGTGATATGAATATGTTTTTGTGTTGGTTACAAGATCGGTTGCTTCTACAACGGCATTGACATAAATATTATAAATGTTACTTACATTACTTTTATCATAGAATCCCATTGCCACATTTTCATTGGCGTGAATAGTTGTGTCTTGCTTTGGTTTGGATGTTTTATAATCGATTAATTTATTATTATCATAGTTATAATAGTAATATTCATAGTCATAGTATCTGTTTAAGTTCATTAAACCTAAATGTATTTGTGGCGTATCTATGATTTTAACATGTACTAATGAGCTATTGTTGTAACCTTTTATCGTAACAGTTTCAGGTTTATCGTCTATCATGAAGACATAATGCCCGTTTACTAAGCTGTCTGGAACTTGAAAACTAAAAGAAGTTTGAATGTTTTTTTGAACAATTTTGTCAAATATTGTAAATTCTTGATAGTTGTTGAATTGTGTAGTTCCAATTTTAAGATATAGGCTGGAATCTTTGGGTATTTCTCCTATTACATCAAACAAAAAGGTGTATTTTTTCTTTCTACACATTATTGGAGAATCGTAAGAGGAGTTAATTTTTGGAAGATTTTCGATTCTGAAATTTTCAACTAAAAATGGTTTTATTTTATAACTTAATTTTGTATTTGATACATTAGTATTTATACCACAAGCATTACTGATAGATTTGATGAATATTTCACCATCTTTGATTGGGTATATTATTTTTTGTGAATTTGAGTTGCTATTTAATATAGTATCGCTATTGTCTGAATAGGTAATTTTGAAAGGAGGAGTTCCTGACACATATTGATATAAAATAACAGGAGTTCCTTTTATAAAGGTATTTGTTGTGTTATCATAATAATTATAGGTTAAGCTTGCACTTGGTTTGGTATCAATTTCAATTCGGATCGTTTCACTGGTGAAATTAGGATTTTTCGTTGAAATTAGCATTAACTCATGTGTTCCTTCTTTTAAAAAATCACTGGCATCAATGATTGTATTTTCGGTAATATTTTCAAAGGCTTTTTCCCATTGATAGTAGTTGTAGTTGCGAACCATCAAGTTGAAACTTTGTTTGGGTTCTGTATTATTTTTTACTTCAAATTTTACAGGTATTTTTTCGCCATAACAATATCTATTTTTTTCTAATGCTAAGAAAGATACTTTCAATGCAGTATCTGGTTTAAGATCTTTTATGCTAATAATTACCACTTTATCTGATACAACTCCTAATCCACAAGCATTTTTTACATAGTCAAGTTTAATGTTTGATGTCGTGTTGATGTAAGCGTATTGATTAGAAATACTGTCTTTGCTGGAATTAGTAAATTTTTTGTTATTTATGCTGTAGCCATATTCTACAGGAAAACCACCAGTAAAATTAAAGGGTATGTTTACGCTTTCAGGTATTGAAAGCTCTTTGCTTTTGAAAAGATCGCTTATTTTTGCTGTAGGTTTTGAATAAATAATTTTCAGAAAGGTGTTTTGTTTAGTCTGTATTTCTTCGTCTTTTTCTGTATTTGCAGGCGATGTAGTTTCTATGGTTAAAAATGACGGTTCAAGTACAGTAAAGTTTTGGGGAAATGTAAATTCTAAAGTGTCTTTACTGATTTTTTTTGCTTCTATTTTCAAGCGAACTATTTGTGGACTCCACAGGCCTTCTCTAAATTTAACATAAAATTTATTGTCAGCATTGAAGTCTATGTTGGAGCTGTATTTGATTTTTCCAATACCGCCTACACAAACTTGAGGAGTAACCCAGTCAATTTGTATTTTTTTAATGACATTTATTCTGAAAGTGTCTTTCGGAAAGTTTTCGCTAAGTCCACATTCTGTATCGAAACTTTTTATGGAGTAGCTTGTACTGTTTTTTGGGCTAATAGTTTTTCTAAAATAACTATCATATTTACTGGTAATTTTTGTTCCATCGCTTAATTCTATAGTGTAAGGTGCATAGCTATTTACTGAACCTTCTATATTGGCAGTGTTTTCGTAGACTTTTTGAAGATAGTTGAATGTAAGGCTAGGTTTGTTTTTTATGATTATTTGATTGGCAATTAGTGCGTAAATTTTTGGGTTTTCGCTTTCTGCAAATACTTGGTAATTACCAATTGGTATTTCGTTGTTTAAGCTTACTTTTATTTCATTTTTTTCAATTCTAGGATTGAGAACATAAATATTCTTCTTTGACGAATCTTGCTGATTAATGAGTTTTATTTTTAGATTATTTAGAGCAGTATTGTCTTCTGCAGAAAATGGAATGGTTAGCTCTCCACCCGGGCAATAGCTACCGAATAGCGTGTTTGGGGCAATTTTTAAATTTGCTTCATTAAAGTTGATTTTCACTTTTCCAGTTCCAGTTCCTACACCACATGTATTACTTACTTTTTTGATACTCAAAGTACTTTGGTTAATAGCAACAATGTTTTTAGTATTATTGTTGTCCTCTAATATAAAAGTAGAATTGTCGCTCATTTCTACTGTAATAGGGATTGCTCCAGTATAGGAGAAAGAAAGTGGAATAGGGTCGTATTTACTCAACCATAATTCCGTTTCACCTACTAGCTGTACATTGGCTTTTGGCTTATAGGTATTTTGGTTTAAATAATTGCTTGAAACTAAGTTTTGAGAAGTAGATTTAATTCTAAAATATTGGAAATTATTTGTAATCAAAGAGTTGGTAACTAATATTTTAAGCGGACTTTTATTTCCAAAAGTTTGTAGGTTTTTCCACAAAACATTGTTTGAATTATAGTCTGAAAATTGTACTTGCAAGTTGCCATTGCTTTGGTCTATTTTCTCTCCCGAAAAATATACTTTTATGGTATCATTGAGGCAAGTTTTTCCTTCTATCTTGTCTATTTTTATCGATTGAGAAAAGGTGTTGAGGTGAAATATTGATAATAAGAATGTTGTTAATAGTTTGATTTTAGTCATTTTTAGAATTTTTATAAATGAAAATATACTTTCTAAATACTATGACCATTTTTTTGATAAAAACGTTGCAATACGTTACAGTTTTTTTTGTTTTAGTGTAATTGTAAGTGTTTTGGGCTACTATTTTAATTCAAAAAGAAAATAAATAGTAGCCTAATAATGGCAATAGGTTTGCTATTGAGATAAATTCATTTTTAAATATTTATACATTTGGGTTTTAGTTCTTTTTTAGTCTTATAGTAATTTTATTTGTTTTGTTAGGCTCCCATTCAAAATCTTCGGGATTCACTTTGGGTGATCTATTTTGACTTACTAACTCATATTTAAGCGAATGGTCAATATCAAGCCACAAATAACACGTGTTTTCTGGTGTTTTTCCGCCAAAGTTAAATTTACCAGTACTATCAGTTAAGAAGGTTGAAATAGTAGTAGAAATACCAGGTAAGTTTCGTGTATCATTTACACCAGTAAAAATAAAATGTACACCTTCAACAGGTTTGTTATTTTCATCTAATGCTTCTCCTGTAAACCATGTTTCGGTGCCTTTGTATTTATCACATACTCCTATCTTTTCTAAGCTAGAGCAGTTGCTGAGCCCGACACTTACCAGTGCCAATACTATGGGTATCATGTATTTTTTCATGAATAATAAGTAAAATTTTTTAGTGAATAAAATGTTTGTTTCTTTTTAATTGGTTTTAATTTTTTCATATAATACCATCTAAATTAATAGACCATTTTTTTAATGTAAACGTTGCATGATGTTACAGTTTTTTAAAATTATAAAGCAAATTCATTGGTTTTGAAAATAATAATATACATCGTAATCAATAAAGATTGTTTTTATATGTCGTAGGGGCAGACCTATTTGTCTGCCCAGTCGCCGCCAATTTTTATATTTTCAATTTGTTGTCTATATTTAAAACGAAGCATTCTACGATTGGGCAAACACATAGGTTTGCCCCTACAAATCACCAATTTTAATAATTTTTAAAATGAATAAATACAATCCTAAAATACATGATAGGCGTTCGATACCTGTTATTTGGATGATTTGATTTCGGTAGGGGCAGACCTAAGTGTCTGCCCAGTTTCGGTATTGGGCGAAAACATAGTTTCGTCCCTACATCAGGTGATACAATGGTTTAAAACGATGACCACCAACGAATACATCCGTGGAGTGAAAAATTCAAGCTGGCAGTCATTCAGCGGTAAATTATGGCAGCGCAATTATTATGAACATATTATCAGAAATGAACATTCAGAGGAAACCATTTCAAATTACATCATTTGCAATCCATCAAAATGGTCAGATGATAGGTTTTATATATAAAAATTATCCAAACTTAAATCTAGAAAACAATTTACACCTTTTTGAATCCAAAATACCCCCAAGCTTTATATCTATTTTGTAAATTTACTTTGTGGAATAAACCGATTGATTACAATTCAGGAAACTGAAAATAACAAAATTGTTATCTATCTGAATTATTCCTAATTTGCCAAAAAAAAATACCGATACATATGTCTCTTTACAGTAAAGCAATCAGTTTCTTACTAATTATATTAGGTTTTGTAGCTCAAGGGCAAGCTTCAAAACCCAACATCGTTTGGATCACTATAGAAGATACTTCGCCAGATTTTATAGGATGTTATGGAAACAAGCAAGTAAGCACTCCCAATATAGATGCCCTAGCGGCAGAGGGAGTACGTCTTACAAACGCATTCAGCACCAATACCGTTTGTTCGCCATCACGTCATACCATTATTACAGGCGTGCGAACAGCCCAAGACGGATGCGGAAACCACAGAAGCAAATTTAAGATTCCAACTTATATAAAAGGCTTGGGCTATTATCTAAAAAATAACGGCTACTTTACCAGCAACAATTCCAAAACCGATTATAATATAGCAGATAGCAAATCTTTTGTGAAAAGTAATTGGACAGAACAAGGCTCAAAAGCCGATTTTAATAAAATTTCAGACAAAAATCAAGCGTTTTTCTCTGTTTTTAATTTTGAAAAATCGCACCAAAGCCGAACGGTAGGCAATTCGGTTGATTTTTATAACAAAGAAATCTTAGCAACACTTTCGCCAGAAGAAATCATCAGTGCTGACCATTTAGAAGTACCTCCTTTTTATAAAAACAACGCCAACAACCGTAAAAATATAGCAAGGCTCTACAATTGCCTCAAGGCCACCGATAAAGAAGTAGGCAGGATAGTGAAAATGATAAAAGACCATGGAGACTGGGAAAATACCATCGTTTTTTTCTTCAGCGATCACGGACAGGGTATGCCAAGGTTCAAAACTAATTCGTCGAGGTTAGGTAGTCAAATACCATTGGTAGTACGTTTCCCAGAAAAATACCAACATTTGATAAATGCACAAAAAGGCGGAATCTTCGAAGATGTAGTTACTTTCGAAGACCTTGCACCTACACTGATAAACATAGCAACCACAATTTCTAAACCCCAATACATGAAAGGAAAAGCCTTTTTGGGTGAAAAAATTGAAAAAACTAAAAAGTCAGAAAATGTATTTTGGGGAACAAGAGACGGCACCGACGAAGTAATAGATTTGGGTAGAAATATTATCAAAGGTGACTATTCTTATACAAGGGTCTATTACCCGCATTTGCCGGTTTTACAACAGCAAAGCTATTATAATAGATCTGATATGTTGAAAGAAATGAGAGCAGACCTCAAAAACAATGAGCTCGATAGTTTGCAAGCTTCTATTTTTAAACCCCGCTCAGTTGAGTATTTATTCAACAGAAAAACAGATGCTTGGGAAACCAAAAATTTGGCAACAGACATAAAATACAAAAAAATACTTGCCCAATTTCGTGACTTGAATCAGCAAAAAATACTTGATTACAACGACACTGGCTTTATGCCCGAATACATCATTGCCAATATTGACAAAAAAGATACGTTGTTGAATTGGAAAAAAAATAATTATAAAGTTAAAAAATACCTAAAAATTGCCGAAATGGTAGGCAAAGGAAAAGCGTATTTAAACAAACAATTGAAACTTGCCGCAAATCAAGACAGCTTGGTACGTTATTGGGCAGTAGTTGGTTTGAGAAATCAATCAGCCAAAGATTTGAGAAAAGAAAGTATCGATGCTTTATACCAAAACGAAAAATCATTATTTGTAAAGCTGGAAATAGCAGAAATACTACGTTATCAGTTTGGTGATTTTAAAGCATGGGAATGGCTCACAGATTTTGTAATTAACAATAAAAACGAATACCTAGAAAGGCAAGCCATGATGAAATTAGCAAACGATGAAAATTTGCCAGTTTCCACAATAGAAAAATTGAAATTAGAAAAGAATAACATTAATAAAAAATTCAAAAATACAGATATGGCTTATCCTATAAGTGCAGCAATAGGAACTGTTTTGAAATTAAATGTTGAAGATGAAGCCAACTAAAAAGTATTTTTGGATATTTCATAAGTCAATTTTTAGTTATATACACACTACAAACAAACCCATACGAATATAAATGTTTGACTTTGTTTGAATTGTTTAATATTAAAATATTGAAAATCAGCAAGTAGCAAGTAGAAATAAATGCCAGTACCAAGTCCGAAATATGGATTTTCCAAAACTAACAGAATGGTTAGGGTAATTTTGGTTTAAACCACGAGTAAATAGAAATGTTGATAGTTGAATTGCAAAATATGATGAAGTTGAAATGATAAAAAAATACATATGTTTTTAATTTAGACTAACTAAAGTATAAAAGTATATATTGAAAAAAGAATTGAAATAATAGATTTTACTTCTAAAGCACTTTCTGGCAGAAATGCTTATTGTAGTTTGGGCTAAAATATTAAGCTTTTACACTGAAATTATACAGAACATTTGTATTAAAAATTTTTCCAAATTTCAATTTGAGGTGATTAATAGTAGAGATTTCTTATTTTTGCTATAAAAAATAATTAACTCATATTTATATTAAAAATTCAATGAAAAAAATACTTTTCACCGCATTGTTGTTTTGTGCCATGTCGCAAGTCGAAGCACAAAAAACAACCATTGCTCAACCCAATGTCATTATCATCATGGCAGACGATTTGGGTTATTCAGATTTAGGTTGTTATGGAGGAGAAATACAAACTCCCAATCTCGATAAGCTAGCTGCCAATGGTTTGAGAATGAATAACTTTCATAATAATTCACGCTGTTGTCCCACTAGAGCTAGTTTATTGACTGGGCAATACGCTCATAAAGTAGGTTTGGCAAACAACGGTAGTGCACTTACCAAAAATGCAATAACGATTCCCGAACTACTCAAAGAAAATGGCTATCAAACAGGAATGGTAGGGAAATGGCATTTGAGCGACGATATCCAGTTGTCTACACCCGAAAAACAACTCAAATGGCTCAATCACCAAGATTTTTTAGATTCAGCTTTTGCTTCAAAAAGTAGCTATCCTATCAATAGAGGTTTTCAAAAACACCATGGCGTGATTTGGGGAGTAGTCAATTATTTCGACCCATTTTCATTAGTCGAAGGTGAAACACCCGTGAAAACTATTGCAGACGACTTTTATATGACAGATGTTATCAATAAAAAATCTGTAGAATATATCAATGAGTTTACAGCACAAAAAAAACCATATTTTTTATATGTAGCACATACTGCCCCTCATTGGCCTATTCAAGCTAGACCAGAGGATATAGCAAAATATAAAGACACCTACAAAATAGGTTGGGACGAACTCAGAAAACAACGTTATCAAAAAATGGTAAAAATGGGATTGTTGAATCCTAAAACCACACCAATGTTAGAAGTAATGGGCAAACAAGGTGCTTGGGAAAAACTTACCAGCGAGCAAAAAGAATTTCAAGCAATGAAAATGGCAACACATGCTGCCATGATAGACCGTATCGATCAAGGGGTTGGGCAAATCATAGAAACCCTCACTCAAAACAAAACTTTGAACAATACCATTATTATGTTTTTGACGGATAATGGCGCATCGCCTGAAGTTCCTTTAAAACCAGGATATGACAGACCATCACATGCCAGAAATGGACAAAAATTATTGTATGACCAAGATTTAAAAGCAAATCAAGTAGGCTCTGCTTTAAGTTTTACTGGAATTGGAAGTAACTGGTCGAATGCTGCCAATACACCTTATAAATTTTGGAAAATGGAATCTTACGAAGGAGGTATACATACTCCAATGATAGTACATTGGCCAGCAGGTCTCAAAACACCTAAAGGTAGTATCAATAATTCGCTTGGTCATGTGTCTGATGTGTTGCCTACATTGCTAGAAATCAACAAAATAGCTTATCCTAAAACATATCAATCCAATACTTTGACGGCATTGGACGGTAAAAGCTTTTTGCCAATATTGAAAGCAAAATCTAAAAACTATAGAGACACTATCTTTTTTGAACACGCCAAAGGAAAAGCTTTTATAAAAGGAAATCTAAAAATTGTTCAAAAAGTAAATACAAATACTTGGGAAATGTTTGATTTGTCAAAAGATACCAACGAAAGCAATAATATTTTTTCAACTAATACCGCAATTGCTCAACAAATGATAAAAGCTTGGGAAAATTGGTACGACTCTTTGAAACCATATATTGCCGCCTCAAATTCTAAAGCAGATCATTGATTTTATTGAAATGTAAATTTTTCAAAATATCATAGACCAATATTATATGTTTTTCAAAAATATTAAATATTTACTCACAGCCTTTGTACTCACAAAGGCTGTGATGCTTTTGGCACAGACCAAACAACAAACACCAGCACCACTTTTTGTAGACCCCAATTACCATGGCAGTTGTGACCCTGAGATAGTTTACAATCCACACGATAAATATTATTATATATATTATACCTCAAGAAGAGCCACCGTCGAAAATTTATTTACAGCCACACCATTGGGGATTATAAGGTCTAAAAATTTACAAAAATGGGAATTTTGGGGTTATTGCAAGTTTGATGGTATCGGTGGAAGTAAAGATATGCCAGCAACTTTTTGGGCTCCAGCCATAACTGTTCACAAAAACCAAATGCACATGTTTGTAACTTGGAAACCTGATACAAATACTACACAAGGTCCATGGGGAGGGAAAGGAAGCATAGTTCATTACAAAACAACATTAGATAAACCCATTGATGGTTGGCAAAAAGTAGCTCAAATGCACACCGACTCCTTAGATGCTTTAGATGCGACTGTTTATACACAAAATGATAGTGTACATGTATGGTTTAAAGCAAAAAAAATCAATGAAAAGAAAAATAATTTGTATCATTTTGCAAGCAAAGATTTTAAAGCATGGGAAGCTAAAGGATTTTCTAAAAGCGATGTTTTTAATGAAAAGGTTACAGGGCAAAAGTTTGAAGAAGCACCTTATATTTTTAAGTGGAAAAATAAGTATTTCATGATAACAGACCCTCACGAAGGTCTAATGGTATACCAAAGTGATAATGGGGAAAATTGGACATATCAGGGGATTATACTTTTAGATTCGGGTAAACGCCCTTTGGATAATTCCAGAGCTCGTCATTGTAGTGTTGTGGTGAAAAATAATAGGGCTTTTATTATTTATCATGTAGAGCCTTGGCGAGAGTACGATGAGCCAGGTCGAAAAGCAAAAAGTATATACAAGCAAGCCATCGCCAACAGAAAATCTGTATTACAAATGGCTGAACTCAAATACATCGATGGTAAAATAGTTTGTGATAGAAATGTGTTGAAATTTAAATAGTCATATTTTTCTTGTAACTTATTTGAATTGAGGTGTTTGTGCTATTTATTTAGCGGAAATAGGGTTGAAATAAGAAATTAAAATGTTTGTGGGAAAATCGGGTGAATATCACAAAAGATAAAAATAGAGCTCTTTTTTGTTTTTTTTAGAAAAAAATGCGAAAGTAAAAGTGATTATGAGAATACAAAACTTGCAACCCTATTTCTGTCTGTACCTGATAGGGTTTTGTTTAGATTTATTTCAAAATATTTCTCTTTACTATTTTATTTTTTTTCCAATATTTTTGAGTAACTACAAAACTGAAAAATCTATTTTTTTTTACAATTTAGGCTCTGTAAAGTTTTTAAATTGTGAATTATTTAAGGATAAATGGTAAATTTATCGGTTGGCTCGTCATGAGTTTATTTTCAATGCAAAATCTAATTTCCATAAATGAAAAATTTAATCCTAATTACTTTATTTAGTTTAATTCAACTCTCACTTTTTGCCCAAAAAAATACTTTTACCTGTGGTTTTGATGATGCTTCTATTTCTGCAGAAACCTTGCACGATATGCAAAATATTGGGAGGCAGTTGTCCGCAAAAGCAAGTAGAAAAAATGCAATTACCGATTTTAATTTTTGTAGAGTAGCGGTAGACATAGATTTTGACACCTACTCTAAGTACAGAGGCGATACGCTTTATATTAAAAATGAAGTCGCCGAAATGATCAATAAAATCTCTAAAATTTACGAAAGAGAAATACTTACCAAATTGGTTGTAGTGCATGTAAATATTCGTAAAACTAAAGAGTCTGACCCATACGATGGTTTACTAGTAGTTTCAGAATTAAACAAGGTTCTCAAAAAAGAATATTCCACGGGAGGTTCTATGGCTTGGTTGCCTTGCGACATAGCTACTTATCTCAATACCAAAGGTTTTACTGGGGCCGGAGGTTTGGCTTCTGGTAAGCATAGTACTTCGCCATGGGGTAACCTCTCTACTATAGCACATGAGATAGGACATAGTTTTGGTTCACCACATACTCAAAGTTGTAACTGGGCTGGTGGGCCGCTTGACTTTTGCTATGCTACCGAGGGTGACTGCTACGACGACGGTTTAGAAAATATCAAAGGAACTATTATGAGCTATTGCTCTCGAGATATGATGACTTTTCATCCCACTTGTATAGAATTAATGCGTAAAAAATCTGTAACCTACGGCAAAGTTGCATCCATTACTCAAGCTCCCAAACTCAAACCTATAGTTAATTTCAACACAGAGGGTTTCTACAGATGGGATTATATCAATCTAGCAGAACAATATTTTTTAGAACTAGCCAGTGATTCAAGTTTTACAAACATAATTGTAAGAGATACAGTTGAGCAGGCCTGTGTAATGATGAATTATCTTAAAAAAAACCAAACCTATTATTTACGCATCAAAGCCAGCAATAGGCTTTCACAGGGGCAATGGTCAAATAGAATAATTATAAAAACACCAGAAGAATTATTAGATGCACCTCAGCCCCTAACATTACTAAATGGCACTATCAATGCGGAACCCACTAACACCGAATTGAAATATTCTCCAGTAGAATCAGCAAACATTTACAATATTCAGTATATTTATTATAGCACTTTGAAAAATGGAGTTTCTTTAGATAGGGCTTATTTTTCAGGAACTTTTTCAGGAAAATCAGTACACAACGTATACCAAATTGGTACATCACGAATATTGAAAGATAACGTAACAGGCGACAGTGCTGAAGCTATCATTTGGCGTGTAAGAGCCATGAAAGGAATAGTGCCAGGTCAATGGTCAAATACTCAGATAGCTTGGTTCAAGCCCAAAACACACAAGATTGATTTACAATATCAAGCTATCAATAATATCTATCCCACAAGGTTTCCTGTCAACTATACAGCCAATGCAGGTGATGTATTGGAAGTAAGAATGAAACTGTCCGAAAATAGCGATATGTCGCAGCCGATAGTTACTAAAACGTGGCCTATCACAAAATATGCAGGTCAAGTGAGTTATCCTTATATGTTTGAAAACTTGAAACACAATACCCAATATTACATCAGTTTTGAAGAACACAATACCGTACCAATAGATGTAATAGGTTTACCCAAAGGTTTGGTGAAAACAGTACAAAGAAGTTTTAAAACTCAAGTAGATACTATCGCCAATCCTAATTTTGATGTCTACAATAACTCTTCTGTAAGCAAGCTCAGTAGGTCTATCAAAGATGTGGTTTTTTATAAAGATTACGTTTTTGTAAATACCAAAGAAGGGATTGTAAGGATGAAAAAAGACGGTACGCAAAGCATATTGTACGACCGTACTTCTACCAATGGCAACATAACCAATACATTATTAGACATGAAAGTAAGTGCCAAAGGTGAGCTTTGGACATTGTCTAAAGTAAGCCGTAGAATGAAATTTAGTGGAGTATTTCCTCGTCAAGTATATAGATTATCGCAGATAGAACCCGAAACATTTAAGATTTTATCTTCCATAGATGTAAACGGAGGGATTATTTCTGGAATAGAAGCTTCGTTCAATACTTTTGACCCCAATACGAAAACATTGAGTAACGAAAGGGTGAACTTTCATAAAATACAAGGAGATACCACTTTTCCTGTAATCACTCACCCTGCAGATTTGAATTTTAAAGCTGTACAATGGGGTAATGGAAACGCTTGGCTACTTTATGAAAACAAAACAACCGAGGTTTCTGAAATTAGAAATTTTGATTTTACTACCAATATGTTCGAAAGTTTTTCGTCGCAAAATACAATTTTGAATAAAACCATCGACCAAATTTTTTTAGATAAACAAAACAACCTCTGGGTGCTAAATCAAGGGAGCTCACCTTTGCTAAAATACAATATAACAGAAGGATGGAAATCAATACCGGGCTACAATCTCAAAGGTCGAGTAACAATGATTGGAGAAAACAATGGTAAACTTTATTTTAATGTTGTCAGTACTACAACTCCTGATGCAGCAAGTGCTACAAAAGAAATATTTACTTACGATGCCACAAAAGGATTTGTAAAGTTTCAAAATATACCTTTTAAAAATTCAGTCGGAAGTTTCGAAATTGACGAAACTGGTAAAGTGTGGTTTTGGCAAGAAGATAAAATATTGAAAATGAATAACTGTAAGCCTATGGTTTCACCTGTTCTCACAGCCAATAAACAACAAATTTTATCAGGTGAAAGCATCGCAATAAATTCAAAAGGCTGTAAAGAAACCATTCTAAAATGGAACGAAAATAACAATCAATCTACAACTGTAGTGCCAATGATCAACAATTTGGTGCAAACTATGCCCTTGCAAAATGGTAATT
>JAGNSI010000162.1 GCA_017988135.1 Pseudarcicella sp. | reverse complement strand
TGCAAATTAGTACAACAGAAGGCAAAGAAAGCATCAAAATTACTAAAAAGTAAATGCTAAATAATAATGTCTAAGCCACTCTAGTTTTTTTATTGGAGTGGCTTAGGTGTTTGTGATAGGTTGAAGTCAAATTTTGGTTTATATGAATGATAAAGATCACAGAAAGATACATTGTTATCAAAGATTTATTGAACGCTAAAAAATCAAAGCTTTGTTCAAAAAAAATACCGAAATATCAGTTTACATTTTCTTTAAAATCGTTGCAACTGTAAAAAGTTAAATCTTCCTTTAACGCTTAAAAACAACATAAGAATCATGAATAAACTTTTAGGGATTGTTCGTTTTTATATTGATTTTTTGGGTGGTCACGAATGCTTCGTATTTCTATAATCTATTTATTTTTCTATTCGCTCAAATGCAGAAAAAACAATATCTTTAACGCTGGATAACTCTTGGTCTTTAGAATAATTTACATACAATAAATTTATTGATTATCAGTGAGTAGCACAATTTTTTTACTAGTTATTTTCAGCTTATTTTGCTCATTTTCAATAGGTTATATGAGTTTTTGGCGTTGTGTTGTAATGTATAAACAAAATAATTTACAGGAAAAATTGTACAATTGAATGTTGTTTCCTAATTTTAAAAAATTATTTACTTATTTGAATAATATTCGTCCATTTTTGATTTTGCCCATAAAATAATAACACAAAAATATCCTGTCTTTATTTTGTAAAAATTAAAATTTAAAATCGAAATCTGAATATTCTATCTCAATGAAATTGCTACTTTTAATAAATTTTCCTTTTCTATGAACAAAAAATTATTGCCCCTTTTAATCTTTTCAGCCTTATTTTTCTTCGCTTTTAGAAGTACTCAAAATACAGACGATTTATTAGAAAAAATTGCTACACAACTGAAAAAGTATAGCACCACTTCACCACAAGAAAAAGTGTATGTACATTTAGATAAGCCATATTACAGAATGGGCGAAACCATTTGGATGAAAGCATATCTTTTCGATGGAATCGGTCATGCAGTAGATTCTGTGAGTAGAATTTTATATGTAGACCTCATTAATCCCAGTAACGGTACCGTGGTTACAACCAGAAAATTGCTTTGCAAAGGTACAGCGGTAGGAGAAATTGCGTTGCCAGATACACTTCAAGAGGGTAATTATACCATCAGAGCATATACCAATTATATGCGTAATTTTTCGGAAGATTTTTTTTTTCAGCATAACTTTCAACTTTGGAATGCTAGCTCGGATAATTCATTATCTAAACAAAAATCTTTAAAAAAGAACTTTAATATCGCCGACTTGCAATTTTTCCCTGAAGGTGGAAATTTCGTAATGGGCATGCCTGCAAGATTAGGTTTTAAAGCTATTGCAAGCAACGGTTTGGGAGTAGATGTTTCGGGTTTTGTTTTGGACGAAAACAAAGATACTGTTTTGCATTTTCAGTCAGAACACTTAGGCATGGGAGCGTTTGAATATATTCCTAAACCCAATAAAACATATACCGCTTTTTTGCAAAAAATAGATGGTAAATACCAAGGATTCGATTTGCCAAAAGCCTCAGAAACAGGTTTTACGATGATGGTAGACAATTTGTCGAACACAGAAAATATAAAAGTTTATGTAGCTCAAAAAGGCGAAAATGCTCCAGTAAAGCCAACACCTGTTGTTTTGGTTGCTCACCTAAGAGGACAACTTACTTTTATGGCAAAAGGAAATTGTTCGACAAAGAAATTGCTTTTTTTGATTCCTAAAAATACTATACCTAGTAGCGGAATAATGCCCATAACACTGATGGACAGTACGGGAGCTGTGATTTTAGAAAGATTGATTTTTCATGACGACCATAATAGAATGTCAGTTACTATACAATCAAACAAAAAAACCTATAAAAAACGTGAACAAGTAGATTTGACCATCACTGCCAAAGACAATGAAGGAAGACCAGTAGAAGGGGAGTTTTCGCTCTCGGTAACAGACAAAAGCCAAGTGCTAACGAATCCACATCAACAAAACTTAGTTTCGTATATGTTGCTGTCTTCAGATGCAAGTGCTATTTATCCGGCAGGCAATTATTCGCCCAATAACTATACTTTAAGGGGTAATATTGAACAGCCTGCATATTATTTCGACCAACAAAATTTACAAGCCAGCAGGCATTTGGATATACTTATGATGACACAAGGCTGGCGTAGGTTTGATTGGTCTACAATAATGGAGAATGAATCTCAACCAGCAAGCACCTCATTTTTTGTGGAAACAGGTGTTGAGCTCAAAGGAAAAGTGACCAAAAATAATGGTAAAAATGCAGGAGCAATTTCATTGACATTGATGTATAATAAAGTAAAAAACAAACAACCTATCATCAAAATAGAAAAGTCTGATGCAGAAGGAAACTTTGTTTTTTATGACTTAGATATTTTAGATACAACTACTGTTTTATTGCAAGCACTCAACAAAAATGGCAAAAAAAGCGATATGACTATCAATCTTTTGCCACAAACTTCTCCACCAAAAGTAAAAGTTGTTCAAACACCACTTTTGCCGATGGAATTTGATGCAAAAGAATTGCAGACATTTCTGCAAAAAGCAAACGAAACCATAGAAATAGAAAAAAAAATGACTTTCAATAAAGTAAATATGCTAGATGAAGTAGTTATTGAAAGTAAAAGAAAGGAATCAAATACATCCTTTAGCCAATATGGGCTAGCTTCTAAATCTGTAAAAATTGAAAATGGTAAATGTACTGGTGTGACCGATATTTATGAATTATTACAAACCTTAAATGTAGCTGGGCTAAGAATTATACCTACTGCTCATGGTGAATATAGGGTTACTTTGGGCGGAGGTTTTCATAGTTTTAATTCAAATGATGGTCCTATGTTTGTTATAGATAACATGGAAGTGCCAAGAGATATGATCAACTCTTTGAGACCTTGTGACGTAGAAATTATCAATGTCTACAAACCAGTCGATGCTGCTGTTGCGGGATTTAATTCTCCTGGTGGAGCTATTTATTTTCATACAAAACGTGGAAATTCTAATTATGACTATTCCAATGATCCGGCATCGGGGGTGACTTTACGTAAAATAATAGGTTATCAAACTCCTGCTGAATTTTATTCGCCCAAGTATAATGTGCAAGATCCACGTCACTATCAGCCAGACTTTCGTCCTACTGTGTATTGGCAGGCCAGAGTAAAAACCAATGCAAATGGTATAGGAACTGTTACTTTTTGGAATTCGGATGCAAAATCTACCATGAATGTCATCGCCGAAGGCATTGCAAATGATGGTCAGCTAGGAACAGCGCAATTCAACTATGAATTGAAATGATTTTGAGGAAGTAATTTTACTTTTCTTTTTATGGAATAAAAAAAATGTCTACGAAAGCGTTATAGATATGTTTTTTATTCCATAATTTAGTTTTAAAGCTTCTGGAAAACTAAAATAACACTTATAAATGTCACTGATCAATATCCATACACATCACATAGAACCTCACACAAATGCTATACAAGTGTTGAATATTGATGAAATAGCATCGTTTGATTTTCAAGTAAACACGCACAAATTATCATTAGGGATTCATCCAAATAAAATAATAGAAGCAACTTTTGACGCTGATTTTGAAATATTAACCCAAATGGCTAAGCATCAAAACGTAATCATGATAGGAGAGTGTGGCTTAGACCGAAATTCTGCTGTAAATTTTGAACTTCAGAAAAAAGTATTTACTGCCCATCTGAAATTGGCAGAGCTACTCAAAAAGCCAGTTATTATTCACTGTGTGAGGGCTTTTGACGAACTAATGTCGATAAAAAAGAAAAATAATCCTCAAGTACCTCTTATTATTCATGGCTACAACAACAATCAGCAAATAGCACAAGCATTAGTAAAACAAGGGTTTTATTTGTCGCTGGGAACTCAACTGCTCAATCCGTCATCTAACCCAGCAAAAAATATAAAAACAATACCATTAAATCGCTTATTTTTAGAAACTGACGATAAAAATCATACTATTTCGAGTATCTTTGCAGTCGCATCTTCAATTTTGAATTTACAACAAACCTTATTAGTAGATGTAATCAGAGAAAATTACGAAAAAATATTTTATGCAACCAATTCATTATAAATTACACCCATGGCATGGAATCTCGATCGGAGAAAATTCGCCAGAAATTGTCAATGCATTTATTGAAATAGTACCTACTGATACCATTAAGTACGAAATCGACAAAGAAAGTGGATATTTAAAAATAGACCGTCCACAGAAATTTTCTAACATTGTACCTGCACTTTATGGCTTTGTTCCTCAAACCTATTGCGGAGAAGGTGTTGCCGAACTGGCAAGAAAAGAGTCTGGAAAAACCATAGATTGTGGCGATGGCGATCCATTAGATATATTGGTTCTTTGCGATAGAGCTATACCACACGGAGATATTTTGTGCGAAGCCATACCTATTGGAGGTTTCAGGATGATAGACAAAGGCGAGGCAGACGATAAGATAATAGCTGTGCTTAGTGGCGATCTTTTGTACGGAAAATGGAAAGATATCAAAGACTGTCCACAAACCATCATAGACCGTTTGTTGCATTATTTCTTGACTTACAAGAATTTGCCAGGAGACGAAAAAGTGTCAGTAGATATCGACGAAGTTTATGGAGCCGCTATTGCACATGAAGTAATTAAACAATCAAGAGCAGATTATTTGACTTTGATAGCTAAATAATACAATAAGTCTTGATATGATTTTTTTAAAAAAGAGGGATTAGTAATAAACCCTCTTTTTTGAATTTTACTATATCTAATCTCTCTGAATCTGTTATTTTTAAACTTGAGTTGAAACTTGATTACATAAATAAATTGTTTTTAATAAATAATTATTCTAGTAAAATTTTCCCAAATGAAACTCATCAAAATAGCAC
>JAGNSI010000161.1 GCA_017988135.1 Pseudarcicella sp. | reverse complement strand
GACTAAAACGCATTACCGACCAAATCATGAACATCAGAAAAAGTGAAGCTGGTGAATTTTTATTGAAAGTAAGCGAAGGTAACATTTTTACAACCTTAGAAAACCTATGCCAAGATGTAGAACCTTTAGGTGTAATCAGAAACATAAAAGTAAGTTATCATTTCAATGAAAACGAAGAAAACATATGGTACGATAACGAATTGATAGAAATTATTCTTCTAAACATACTCAACAATTCATTAAAATATACCCCTCCAGGTGGCTCAGTAAACATCAAAGGCGAATTTGTAATATTAGAAACATCGGACTTACCAGAAATGTCGCCATCGCCCGGAAAATACCTCAAATGCTCTATCGACGACAATGGCATAGGAATACCTCAAGATGACATTGAAAATATATTCAATAGATTTTACCGTGCAACCAATACCAAAAACGAAAGAGAATCTAAATCTGGTACAGGAATAGGTCTTGAACTTGTAGCTAGACTTATCAAAAAACACAAAGGTTTTATAGATCTAAAAAGCGAAGTCGGACAATATACATCGGTAGTTTTTTACCTTCCTGTAGAAAAAAAGCACTTTTTAGTAAATGAATTAAAGCTTTCTATTGCAGACGTCACTATTGTTGAAGAAAAAGAAGAGTTAGATATAATAGAGACCCCTTCAAAACCTACACAAACCAATAATACACTACCATTGTTGTTGATTATAGACAATGATGAAGATATAGTAGAATTATTGACTGATATTTTCGAAAAAGACTTCAGAATAATTACAGCTACCAATGGAGAAGATGGCTTGATAGAAGCAACAAACAGAGAGTTCGACTTGATAATTTGCGACCTTGCCATGCCCAAAATGGACGGACTTACCTTTTTACGAAACGTAAAAACCAACCCAAGTATAAGCCATATACCTGTGATAATTTTAACAGGAAGAAATTCTGAAACGCAAAAAATACTTTGCCTTCAAAATAATGCAGATGACTTTATTGATAAACCTTTTAGTCACGATTTATTAAAATGGCGTGTTAAAAATATCATTAAAAATAGATCAAATCTAAAAACTAAATTCACAAAAACTTTAAACATAAATCCTGTAGAGCAGGAAACAGAATCGCTTGATGAAAAATTCATCCAAAGCATTATCAACCTTATTGAAAAAAATATACTAAATAGTGAATTGAGCGTAGAATTATTAGCCGCAGAATCTAACATGAGCAGAGCCACTTTTTACCGTAAAATGGAAAGCTTACTAAACGAGTCGCCATCGGTATTTATAAGAACATATAAATTAAAAAAAGCTGCACAGTTGCTAAAAACAGGCAACTTATACATTTCTGAAGTTGCTTACCAAACAGGTTTTAACAACCCAAAATACTTCACCAAATGCTTTCAAAAAGAATTTGGAATCAGTCCATCTGAATATGTAAAAAGTCTTAAAACACCTAAAGAACCATTTTAGGTGTTTTAACAAATTAAAAAACATTAAAATTACTTTTTTACCAATGAAACAACATGCTCTGCTATTTCAGTAGCTGCATTTGGCTTAGCTAAAGAAAAAATATTATCGGACAACTGCTTTTGCTGTAAGACGAACTCAACAAGGTTAAAGCAGTTTTAACTAGGTGTTCTTGTGTATCATCGTCTTTCACCAACAATGCAGCTCCAATATTCACCAAACTCATAGCATTTTTGGTTTGATGATCTTCAGCTGCAGTTTTCAAAGGCACCAGTATAGCCGGTTTTTTCGCTAAACATAATTCCGAGACAGACAATGCTCCTGCTCTTGAAACCACTACATCTGCAGCAGCATAAGCAAGATCCATTTCATATATAAAGGCTGAAGTATAAAGAGAATTATTAAACGTAGCCAAAATTTCGGCTTTCTCTGTAAATAATTTTCCCGTTTGCCATATTATCTGATAACCTTCTTCTGTTAGATTTTGTACTCCATTGTAAATAGCCTCATTGATACTTTTAGCACCTTGACTCCCTCCTATTACCAACAAAGTTTTCTTTTTATCACTTAATCCAAAAAAACGTAATGCCTCATTCCTTTTTGTTGAAACATCTACAATGTCTTTACGTACTGGATTACCTGTTTGAATAATTTTATTTTTATCAAAAAAAGTTTCCATTTCGGGATATGCTACGCATATTTTTTTGGCGTATTTAGATAAAAACTTATTGGTAATACCAGCATAAGAATTTTGTTCTTGTATTAAAATAGGTACACCACTCATCGAAGCGGCAAATAATAATGGCCCAGATGCATACCCTCCTACCCCTACAGCTACATCCGGTGCAAAATCTTTCACAATCTTACGTGCAGACCAAAGGCTTTTTATTACTTTTAAAGGAAATCCAATGTTTGCCAAAATATTACTTCTATTGATTCCTGCTATAGGCAAACCTATTATTTCGTAACCTGCTTTAGGTACTTTTTCCATTTCCATTTTACCCAAAGCACCTACAAATAAAATAGACGCTTCGGGATACGATTCTTTAATAGCATTTGCAATAGCAATGGCTGGATAAATATGACCACCAGTGCCACCTCCTGAAATAATTACTTTAAGTGTATTCATAATATTATTTTTCAATTAAATGCTTTCGCCTTATCTCTACTTACAGAAATAATAATACCTATTGTCAATCCTGTAAATATCAAGGAACTTCCTCCCATACTCAGCAAAGGCAAAGGCTGTCCCGTAACAGGCCCTAAACCTGTAGCGACTCCCATATTTACCATAGCCTGAATGACCAAGCTAAAAGTAAGCCCAGCTGACAACAAACCGCCAAATGCTCTTCCCGAAGTTGCAACGGCTTTCATGCCACGATACAAAAACCAGAGGTACAACATCAATACGCACATACCTCCAATCGCTCCCCATTCTTCGATAATGATTGCGTACACAAAATCAGAGTCTGCTTGAGATAAAAAATACCTTTGCTGGCTTTTTCCTGGCCCTGTACCAAACATACCACCCTGAGCAATAGCAAAATAACTTCGCTCTACCTGATAGTCGGCATCTTTTTCTGACTCTGTCTTTTTAGTTCCTTTCTTAGTTTCCACAAAAGCATAAATTCTATTCCTAGCCGTCTCTATTCTATTTCCTACTCCCAACATTACTACCAACGATGCCATAACAACTACTGCGGTAAGCGTCAAAACCAAAAAACGAATAGGCACTCTACCAAAAAACATCAACAAAAAACAAGTAACAAAAAGCAAAACAGAGGTAGAAACATTGGTCAATGAAATAGAGATACACACAGCCACTATTTTCAAAATCATAGGCAACAACTCTTGAATCTTGAAAATCTCTAAATTTTGCCTTTTTGCAAGCATCACAGAAAGATTGGTTATCAAAGCAAGTTTTGCCAAATCGGAGGGCATAAAAGTCATTCCAAGCAATGGAATCCTCAACCACCGTTTGGTATCGTTGATAGAAACACCGTATTTGTAGGTGTAAATGAGCATTAATATAGAAAGAAAAACAAAAAAATTGGAATAGCCTGCTAATACATGATAATCTTTGCGATGAATCCACCACATGGCAGCTAGACCAGCAATTAGTAAAGCACTGTGTTTAAACAAAAAAGTCAAAACGCCATTTCCTTGCATTACAGCGTACCTAGCTGTTGCACTAAAAACCACCACAACGCTTGTCAAACACAATAGCGAAACAATAATCCACAATTGATAATCTCCTTCTAAATTCTTCTTTAGCCAAGCTTGCATATCTTTTTTTCTAAACTAAAGCCATTACGGCATTTTTAAATTGTTTTCCTCGGTCTTCATAATTTTTAAACAAATCGAAACTGGCACATGCAGGCGACAATAATACTATTTCGCCTGATTCTGATAAATCTTGAGCCAACGAAACGGCTTCAATCATATCTGTTCTTTCAAAAATAAGAGGGACTTTGTTTCCAAAGAAATTCAAAAGTGGAGCATTATCCTTCCCCAAACAAATCAAAGCTTTAACTTTTTCTGTTACCAAATTTTCTATTTGCTTATAATCATTTCCTTTATCTACTCCGCCCATGATAAGTATTATTGGCTCCGAAAAACTACCTAATGCATAAAAAACAGAATCGACATTTGTCGCCTTAGAATCGTTGATAAATTGTACACCATTCAACTCTCTTACTTTTTCTAAACGATGCTCTACCGCTTGAAACGTTTTTAAATTTATTGCTAACTCTTCGTTATTTAAACCTAAAATCTTAGCTACCAAAGAGGCACACAATGCGTTGATTATATTATGTTGTCCTTTGATAGGCAAATCTGACGTTTCAAATACAAACACATTTTCACCTACTTGTATATTCAACTTTTCATCCTTCAAAAAACCACCTTGAGTATTTGCATTCTTTAATGAAACAGGATACATATTGGGCAAATAGGCGGTTTTCGACAATTCATTCAAGATAACTTCGCTTTCTTCGAAATAAATAAAATGATCGTTTACAGTAGTATTTTGTAAAATTCTAAACTTAGAATCAATATAATTCTGAAAATCATACGCATATCTATCTAAATGATCGGGAGTAATGTTCAACAAAATAGAAATATCTGCTTTGAAATTATAGCAATTATCAAGTTGAAAACTGCTCAACTCTATTACAAAATAATCAAACGTATCTTCAATAACTTGTTTTGCAAAGCTTTCACCTACATTTCCTGCCAAACCCACCTTCAAACCTGCATTTTTCAACAAATGATAGGTGAGTAATGTTGTAGTGGTTTTGCCATTACTACCAGTTATGGCTATAATTTTTGCTTTTGTATACCTAGATGCAAACTCTATTTCCGACAAAACAGGTATTTTTAACGATTTTATTTTTTGTACAATTTCTACTTTATCGGGAATACCTGGGCTTTTTATCACTTCATCTGCAGCCAAAACAAAAGCTTCGCTGTGAGTTCCTTCTTCAA
>JAGNSI010000160.1 GCA_017988135.1 Pseudarcicella sp. | reverse complement strand
ATCACATTACTACTTTTCGCAGGTATTTTCTTTATGCTACGAGGTGGACAAGGAGGACCAGGTGGACAAATATTCAATATAGGCAGATCAAAAGCAAAACTTTTTGATGGTGATTCTCAGGTTAAACTTACTTTCAACGATGTAGCTGGGTTAGATGAAGCAAAAGAAGAAATACAAGAAATAGTAGAGTTTTTGAAAAACCCAAAAAAGTTCACTGATTTGGGAGGTAAAATACCCAAAGGTGCATTATTAGTAGGACCTCCAGGTACAGGAAAAACATTACTCGCTAAAGCAGTTGCAGGTGAAGCTGGGGTGCCATTCTTTTCACTATCAGGTTCAGATTTTGTAGAAATGTTTGTAGGAGTAGGTGCTGCACGTGTAAGAGACTTATTCAAAACCGCCAAAGAAAAATCTCCTTGTATTATATTTATTGACGAAATAGATGCGGTTGGTCGCTCAAGAGGCAAAGGTGGCAATATGCCTGGTGCCAACGACGAAAGAGAAAACACCCTCAACTCACTTTTAGTTGAAATGGACGGCTTTGCTACAGATTCGGGGATTATTATTATGGCGGCAACCAATCGTCCTGATGTATTAGACTCTGCATTGCTTAGACCAGGTCGTTTCGACCGTCAGATTTCGGTAGACAAACCAGATATTATAGGTAGAGAAGGTATCTTTAAAGTACACTTGAAACCTATAAAATTGGCCGATGATATAGACCCTAAAGAATTGGCTGCCCAAACACCTGGATTTGCAGGTGCCGAAATAGCCAATGTTTGCAACGAAGCAGCTTTGATAGCAGCTCGTAGAGAAAAGAAAGCTGTAGATATGCAAGACTTTCAAGAAGCTATGGACAGGGTAATTGGTGGTTTAGAAAAGAAAAACAAACTAATTTCGCCAGAAGAAAAGAAAATAGTAGCCTACCATGAAGCTGGTCATGCTGTAGCAGGATGGTTTTTAGAACACGCCAATCCTTTGGTAAAAGTATCTATAGTACCCAGAGGAATTGCAGCTCTTGGTTATGCTCAGTATTTGCCCAAAGAACAATTTTTATACCGCACAGACCAACTTATAGACGAAATGTGTGTAACATTGGGCGGAAGAGTTGCTGAAGATATCATATTTGGTAAAATATCAACAGGTGCTCAAAATGACCTTGAAAGAATTACCAAATTGGCATACAGTATGGTTACTATATATGGAATGAATCCTAAATTGGGTAACATATCTTTCAACGATTCCAAAGCAGGCGAATACTCATTCAACAAACCTTACTCTGAGCAAACTGCAAGGGAAATAGACGAAGAAGTAAGAGCAATTATTGCCAATGCATATAAAATCACAAAAGATTTGCTTATTTCTAAAAAAGATAAATTAGAAATATTAGCACAGGAGCTGTTAAAAAAAGAAGTTTTATTTCAAAACGACTTGACAAGACTTATCGGTGAAAGACCTTTTGAACAATTGACCAGCTATCAAGAGTTTTTGAAAGGCGATGATAGCAAAAAAGAAGCAAATAATAACGAAGATAATTCGCTAGACAAAGCTCCCGCTATCTCACCTGAGCAAACGGTTTAGAGAAAAGTTTGTCTGTAAAAAAAGCTGCCTAAAATAATAAGGCAGCTTTTTTTATGAACAGTGAAAATATTTTAAAGTATCAAACACTTGGATGATTTTTGAAATAATTAAAAACTACCAGCACTGATAATAAAGTAAGCAAACCTGCCGAGAAAAAAGCTGCCCCAGGAAACAGAATTGGAGCAGAATTGGATGTAAAATATGCAAAAAGATTGGATGCCATAAGTGGCCCAAAAATAGTAGTGATACTTTGTAAACTAGTAATACCTCCTTGTAACTCTCCTTGCTGATCCTCTCCTACTTGCTTGGTAATTAGAGCTTGCAAAGAAGGTCCACAGATACCTCCCAAGCCAAATGGAATCATTATAGCGTACATCATCCAGCCTTCAGCTGCAAACGCAAAAAGAATAAAACCTACTAAATACAATATCAAACCATAAATAATAGATTTTTTTTCACCTAGTTTAGGAGTAGTGAAACGAATAAGACCACCTTGAACAACGCCAATTATCAGACCAACAAATGCCAATGACAAGCCTACTTCTTTGGGAGTCCAACCAAACTGTTTCATGGTAAAAAAAGTCCAAATACTAGGATGTGTTTGACCTGCCAATTGCAACAACAAAAAAGAAGTAAGTAACCAAATCAATTGGGGATATTTTTTCAAAATCAATAATGTACCCATAGGATTTGCTCTTTTCCAGTCAAAATCTCTTCTATTTTCGGGCTTTAATGATTCTGGTAAAATAAAATATCCATATAGTCCATTGATAAAAGTAAGACCCGCCGCAAAAAAGAAAGGAACTTTAGCCCCATAATGCCCCAATATACCACCTAGCATGGGCCCTAAAATAAATCCTAAACCAAAAGCGGCACCCACCATACCGTAATTTTTAGACCTATCTTCGGGCTTTGAAATATCGGCAATATAAGCATTGGCTGTTGTAAAGCTAGCTCCAGTAATTCCAGCAATACACCTTCCTACAAATAGCCACACAAGGCTTGGTGCAAAACCTAATAATAAATAATCTAAGGCAAAACCAAACAAAGAGAATAATATCACAGGTCGGCGACCATATTTATCACTCAAACCACCCAAAATGGGCGAAAAAATAAATTGCATAATAGCGTAAGAAGCCATCATCCAACCCGAATATTGTGCTGCTTTACTGATATCATCTCCTGTGAAACTTTTTACCAAAGTAGGTAAAACAGGAATTATCAAACCTATACCGATAACGTCTATCAGCATAGTAATAAATATAAAAAAAATAGTAGGTGCTTTAGCCTTGGAAGTATATTTCATGTAAAAATGAATTTAATATTTACCCAAAAAATAATGCATTGCATATTTTAATAAAAAACATACAATGCATTCATTCAATTTAAAAAAATTATTCTTCTGAACCTTCGTCTAAGACGTTAATTTCTACTTTATCAACCAACAAATCATCATCTGCTTTGATTTTGTCTTTGATTTTCAATTCTAGCTCATCCATCAACTCTGGATTGTCTTTTATCAAATCTTTCACAGCATCTCTACCTTGTCCCAGTCTGTTGGTACCATAAGAAAACCATGAACCTGATTTTTTTACAATTTCTAAATCAACTGCCAAATCTAACACCTCACCTGCTTTAGAAATACCTTGACCATACATGATATCAAACTCAACCACTTTGAAAGGTGGTGCCATTTTGTTTTTAACAACTTTTACTCTTGTACGATTTCCGATAACATTATCTGAATCTTTGAGCTGGGTGCTACGTCTGATATCTAAACGTACTGAAGCGTAAAACTTCAAAGCGTTACCACCTGTAGTAGTTTCTGGGCTACCGAACATTACGCCAATTTTGTCTCTCAACTGATTGATAAATATGCAGCAACAACCTGTTTTGTTGATTACACCTGCCAATTTACGCAATGCTTGAGACATCAATCTAGCTTGAAGACCCATTTTAGAGTCACCCATATCCCCTTCTATTTCGGCTTTGGGTACCAAAGCCGCTACAGAATCTATTACTATAATATCTATAGCTCCAGAGCTTATCAAATGCTCGGCAATTTCTAAAGCTTGTTCACCATTGTCGGGCTGAGAAATCAACAAATTTGAAGTATCTATCCCCAATTTTTCTGCATAACTTCTATCAAAAGCATGTTCTGCATCTATAAAAGCTGCCAAACCTCCTGCTTTTTGTGCTTCGGCGATACAGTGTAATGTTAGTGTAGTTTTACCTGAAGACTCTGGCCCGTATATCTCTACTATTCTTCCTCGTGGCACACCGCCTATACCCAATGCTAAATCTAAACCTAAAGATCCTGTAGAAATAACAGGCACGTCCATGATTTTACGATCAGAAAGACGCATTACTGTGCCTTTTCCATAGGCTTTGTCTAATTTTTCAAGGGTGGTTTGTAATGCTTTTAATTTTTCATTAGCAGGGTTTGCCGCTTCTTCTTTTTGTTTTGCCATGATTGGTTTTATGATTTTTTTCGACTTAAAAAATCGAGTTCAATGAACATTTTATTTTAAAAAATTGTATTTTGCAATACATGAAAATTAGATTTACAAAAATATGCTTTTTCTTGGTCATTCCAAGTTTAGCGTTCTCACAATTATATAATACTTCTTTAGAAAATCAAAGTCCTGTGCTTGCTTCCGAAAAAAACCAGCTCAGTATGGATTTTCAAAGTTTTTCGTTTATTAGAAACAACGAATATTTCAATAAAATAGCCGACGGATACACACTTTTTGGCAATTCCATCAGCCCAACCATAAGGTATCAGCCATCAGAACATTTTGCTATAAATACAGGAATTTTTCTGAATAAAGATTTTGGCAATGACAAACTTACTGCTGTTCAGCCTATTTTTTCTATAAAGGTACAACGAGATTCAGCCCAATTTGTTTTCGGAAATATAGCTACGAACCAGCATCATAGACTTATAGAACCGATGTTGAATATCGAAAGACTAATCAGTCATCAGCAAGCATATGGTATGCAATACAGGATTCAGAATGGACATAAAACTTTTTTTGATTTTTGGATAGATTGGCAAAAAATGGTGTACAAAGGCGATAACGCCAAAGAAACTTTTTTGGCAGGAATAAACCTAAATAAAAAGGTTTTTGAAAAAAATAATTTTCTACTAAAAATCCCCTTCCAAGCTACTTTTAAGCATCGAGGTGGACAAATAGTTATAGACACAGCAAGACTTTCTACAGAAATGAATTTTGCTACAGGCTTTGAGGCTTTTTTTAAAACAAAAAATAGCTTTTTCAAAGAATTTATTTTTCAAAATTACTATCTAGTTTTTAGTGACAAATCCAAAACAAAGCCCGAGCTATCTAAAGGTAATGCGGTATATTTAAATC
>JAGNSI010000048.1 GCA_017988135.1 Pseudarcicella sp. | reverse complement strand
CTATTTGATTATAAGGGCTAATTTTCGGGAAATTCTGTTTTTAATCTATTTGATTATAAGGACTAATTTTCGGAAAATTCTGTTTTTAAAGAGTTATTTGCCAATAATGTTATTCCACTCTAAAGCAGAATATTTTCGACCTTTCAGAACGTTTGTGGCTTTTTAAGAATGTGTAATTTTCTTTTTCGAAAATCTCTATAAGCTCAACTTCGGTAAAAAGTTTTTTTTGGCAATCTTCATGTATTTGTCCCGAGAATGAAGCTAGTTGCTCTTCTACAAATAGTAATCCGCCGTTTATTTTCAGTTTGTTTTTTAAATCGCTGATGATATTTATAGGGAATTTGAATTCGTGTAAACAGTTGATTAAAAGAATTTTGTCGTAATGTTTTTCTTTTAAATTTGTATTGTGTTCAGTGCCATAAACTCCATATACTATGCTCTTGAATGGTTTTTTATATATTTTTTGTAAAGAATATATACAGTCATCGATTTCATTTTGACTGATTTTTTCAATCTCAATATCCTGCACGCAGATACTCAATCCCTCACACTCGAAACCAAACCCTACCTCCCACAATGCTCCACCTGCTCCTACAGATGCTATTTTTTCTCCACTTTTAAATTGGTAAGTTTCTAAAGAAAATTTCAAATTTTATACAATTTTAGGTTAAAAATACGTGCCTGCTGACAGTTGTGTTTTGATGGTTTTTATGCGACTTTCAAAACTTGTACTCTCGAAATTTATATCTGTTATTTTTATTTTTTTTAATAACAAATCTAGTTCGGGTTGATGAATGGTTTTCTTTCCAGTTTGAAGATTGAAATACTTTGCTGTGCTCCAAAATACAGATTTAAGATGTTTCCCAGATAAGTCGGTCATTACATATTCAGTAATTACGGTGTCATCAGTATGGTGTATTATTCCTGAAACAACAAGGATTTTTTCTTTGATAAGTGCCGCACTTAAATAAGCAATTTGATGGTTGTAGGCTACCCAAGTACATTGATATTTTTGAAAATAGGTTAAAAAATCAAAGCCATATTCACGTTCCAAGGCATCTTCACGTGCATTGAAAAAATAGTCAAAATATTTGATGTTGTTCAAATGATTCAAAGGGTCACAATCCTGAAAACGAACCGTTGCAGGCGAAACTATTTTTTGAGGATATGCTTTGTTTGGGTCTAAAATAAACATGGCAGATGAATGTTTTTTTTGAAGTGTAAATTTGTTGAATGAAATTTTGAATGGAGGTTTTATTTTTTTTAAAAACACATATTTAAATGAATTTTAAGCATTTTAAAACAAAATTACGCTCACATAGAATCCAATTTAAGTCTAATCTTACAAAATTTCTTATTTTTGTTTAAAATAATATTATTAAGCACGTTTCAACGCCCAATTATGTCAGAAGAAAAAGAAAAACCATTAAATTTTATCGAAGAAATTATCACAGAAGATATTCGCTTAGGCAAAAATAACGGACAGGTTACTACACGTTTCCCACCCGAACCAAATGGTTTTTTACATATCGGTCACGCTAAATCTATTTGCTTGAACTTTGGTATCGCCGACAAGTTTGGAGGTACCACCAATCTTAGATTTGACGATACAAATCCCATCACCGAAGAAACAATTTACGTAGATTCTATACGTGAAGATGTAAAATGGCTCGGTTTTGAATGGGAAAACGAATTCTTTACTTCAGATAATTTTGATAAATTGTACGATCTCGCTGTTCAACTTATTCAAAAAGGTCATGCTTATGTAGACGACTCCACTTCCGAGGAAATAGCTGCCATGAAAGGTTCGCCCACCCAAGCTGGTACTAATAGTCCTTTCAGGAAAAGAACTATAGCCGATAATCTTGATTTGTTTGCCCGTATGAAAGCTGGTGAGTTTCCAGATGGAGCTAAAGTATTGAGGGCTAAAATAGACATGAGTAGTCCTAATATGCACCTACGTGACCCATTGATGTATCGTATCAAGCATGCGCATCATCATCGTACTGGCGACAAATGGTGTATTTATCCGATGTACGATTTTGCACACGGACAATCAGATTCATTAGAAATCATAACGCATTCTATCTGTACATTAGAGTTTGATGTGCATCGTCCACTTTACGACTGGTACATAGAGCAATTAGAAATATTTCCATCAAAACAATACGAATTTGCACGCCTTAATCTGTCCAATACAGTGATGAGCAAACGCAAGTTGAAGCAACTGGTAGAAGAAAATATCGTAACAGGTTGGGATGATCCACGAATGCCAACCATCGCAGGTCTAAGAAGAAGAGGTTACACACCACTTTCCATCCGTAATTTTTGCGATAAAATTGGCATTGCAAAACGTGAAAATTTAATAGACGTAGGCTTGCTAGAGTTTTGTATCAGAGAAGATTTGAACAAAACAGCCACAAGAGTAATGGCAGTTTTAGATCCAATAAAACTAGTGATTACCAATTATCCCGACGATAAAATGGAAGAAATGTGGGTTGAAAACAATCCTGAAGACCCACAATCAGGTAAAAGAATGGTTCCTTTTTCAAAAGAATTATTTATCGAAAGAGAAGATTTTATGGAAGTGCCTCCAAAAAAATTCTTTAGACTAGGCGTTGGCTTAAGTGTTAGATTAAAAGGAGCTTATATTGTAACCTGTCACGATTTTGTAAAAGATGAGATGGGTAATGTTACCGAAATACATTGTCAATATTTAGAAAATAGCAAGTCGGGCGAAGATACATCAGGCATGAGTGTCAAAGGAACCATCCATTGGGTATCAGAAAAGCACGGTATTAAGGCTGAAATTAGAGATTACGATCGTCTTCTTATTACAGAAGATGCATCTATATTGGGCGACGATTTCAAGAAATTTATCAATCCAGATTCTTTGATAATTTCTCAAAAAGCAATCGTAGAGCCTTCATTGAAAAACGCAATTTTGGGTTTGAATTATCAGTTTATTAGAAAAGGATATTATTGTTTAGATAAAGATAGTAATTCCGAAGAGTTGAAATTCAATCGTACCGTTACACTTAAAGATAGCTGGGCAAAAGCCAGTGTGAAATAGTTTTACTAAGCGATGTTTTATTTTATGTAAAAATGTTTATATTTTTACATAAAATAATTCTAGCAGATAGGTGTTTATTTATCCCCCTCTTTTATTTTTATTATCAATTTTTTAAAACCAGTCATAAAAAAACAAATGAAAAAAAAGCATTTATTACTTCTTAGTACAGCCCTGTCTTTTGCCCTAATCACAGGTTGCGACAAAACAAAAAAAAGTACAGACACAGTTCAAACTGCAGATAGTACCAGTCAGCAAACAATCACTGAAGCAAAATTGCCAGAAGCAACAGCTTTTGAAAGTGAAATAGACGGCAAAAAAACATCATTATTTGTATTAAAAAACAAAAACAATTACCAAGCAGCCATCACTAATTATGGTGCCAGAATGGTAGGTTTTTTAGCCCCAGATAAAAACGGAAAATTAGTAGACCTAGTAATAGGATTTGGTTCAGTTGCCGAATTTAAAGCATCAGCTGAGCCATTTTTTGGAGCAATAGTAGGCAGATACGGTAATAGAATCGCCAAAGGAAAATTCACTTTAGACGGCAAAAATTATACATTAGATATAAACAATGGCGTGAATACGCTACACGGAGGTAAAACTGGTTTTCATAACCGAGTGTGGGAAGGAACGCAAATTGATAGCCAAACCGTACAGCTGAAATACATATCAGTAGATGGTGAAGAGGGCTATCCTGGTACTTTAACTACAATAGTGACTTATAATCTGAACGATAACAATGAGTTAAAGATGTCTTACGAAATAAGTACCGACAAAAAGACAGTAGTAAATGTGACCAACCATAATTTTTGGAACCTAAACGGAGAAGGTAGCGGTACCATTAATGATCATTTGATGATGGTAAAAGCTGGTAAATACACTCCAGTAGATTCTACACTAATACCTACAGGAATTGAAGCAGTGGCTGGTACACCATTTGATTTTACCAAACCTACAACCATTGGAGCAAGGGTAAACGACGAAAATAACCAGTTGAAATATGGTAAAGGATATGATCATAACTTTGTTTTAGACAAAGGTATTACCAGTACCCCAGAACACATAGCAACCGTAATAGGTGATAAAAGTGGAATAGAAATGAAAATACTTACCACAGAGCCAGGTTTGCAATTTTATGGAGGTAACTTTATGAAATCTAAAAACACGATGAAAAGTGGTGCAAAAGATGATTTTAGAACAGCATTTTGTTTAGAAACACAACATTTTCCAGATTCGCCCAATCATCCAAAGTTTTTTACAACGGTATTAGAAGCAGGCAAAACATATAAAAGTGTTACAATACATCAGTTTACAGCTAAATAGTATCTGGTTTTCTAATTATGCATAAAAAAATCCACTTTCTAAATGAGAGTGGATTTTTTTATGCATTATGGTTTTTCTTGTTTTTTAGATTTAATTTTTACTATTAAAAGAATACAATTTTGTAAAAGATTTTACTTTTTGTGTTAATTGATTTTTTTTTATGTAAAATTGTGAATTATACGTAAATTTTATTTTAATCAATTATTTACAAAAAAAATAACTACAAAATCAACGTGATATAAAATGGCAAAAAAGTACGATTTTTTGGTGATTGGCTCAGGAATAGCAGGTTTGTCGTATGTTGCAAAGCTGGCTGCACATTTTGAAGACAAACAACAGTCAGTTAAAATAGCCATACTTACCAAGTCGGTAGCCGAAGAAAGCAATACCAAGTATGCACAAGGTGGAATAGCTGCAGTCTGGAACGAGGGCGATAGTTTTTCTAAACACATAGAAGACACCATGGTGGCAGGCGATTTTTTGTCGGATCGAGAAGTAGTTGAAATAGTAGTTTCTGAAGCTCCCGAAAGACTGAAAGAATTGATTTCCTACGGAACAAACTTTGATAAAAACAAAAATGGAGAGTTTGATTTAGTTAAAGAAGGAGGCCATTCAGATTTTAGAATATTGCATCATAAAGACTCTACAGGCAACGAAATAGAAAGAGCACTTTTGGAAAAAGTAAAATCATACGAAAGTGTTGATTTTTTTACCCATTATTTTGCCATAGATATCATTACCCAGCATCATTTAGGTGTAAAAGTAACCAAAGATACACCCGAAAAAAAATGCTTTGGAGCTTATGTGTTAAATACTAAAAATGGAAATGTTGAAACTTTTTTATCAAAAACCACACTTTTGGCAACAGGAGGAATTGGTAATATTTACCAATCAACAACCAATCCAACCATAGCTACTGGAGATGGAATAGCCATGGCTTATAGGGCGAAAGCTCAAGTAGAAGGCATGCAGTTTATACAATTTCACCCAACGTCTCTTTATCAGCCTTCACGAAAGCCATCTTTTTTGATTTCCGAAGCAGTAAGAGGGCATGGGGGAGTGTTGAAAAGAAAAGATGGCACGACTTTTATGGAGCTATATGATGAGCGTTTGTCTTTAGCACCAAGAGATATTGTTGCAAGAGCAATAGATTCAGAAATGAAAACCAATGGCGTCGATCATGTTTATTTAGATACAAGGCATTTAGAGAAAAATGATTTTTTCCATCATTTTCCAATGATTTATAATTATTGTAAAGATAAGTTGAGCATAGATATAACAGGGAATGATATGATACCAGTAGTGCCAGCACAGCATTATTTATGTGGCGGTATTAAGGTAAATGTTTATGCTCAAACCAATATAGATTATTTGTTTGCCGCTGGCGAATGTTCTGCTACGGGCTTACATGGAGCAAATAGGTTGGCTTCGAATTCACTTTTGGAAGCCATAGTGTATGCTCATAGAGCTTTTGTGAAAAGTGTGGAGCTTTATAATGAAAATGTTATTCCAGAAAATATACCTGATTGGAATCAAGATGGAACTACAAACCCAGAAGAGCAAATTTTGGTGACAGAAATGACCCGAGAGTTAGAGTCTATAATGAGTAATTATGTAGGAATTGTAAGAACTGATAGGCGTTTGAAGCGAGCATTTGATAGATTGGAGTTGATATATCTAGAACACGAAGAGTTGTATCGTCAATCTAAAGTTTCATTAGATATTTGTGAGCTTAGGAATATGATAAACGTTGCTTATTTGGTGATTAAACAAGCTATAGCTCAGAAAGAAAATAGGGGCTTGCATTATAATTTAGATAATTTTACACGATAGTGTAAGATTAATGTGTAATTAATACATTTGAATTAGTATATTTGTAAAAAAACCTTAATCAATATGAGTAAGGTTTTAAATAATATCCAAAAACAATCTTAATCCTTTGAAATTTATTCTTTATTATGAGTAAAGAATAAATTTTGTGGAACCTTTCGGTCTTCAAAATTACAACAAAAAACATGCCAATTAAGTTTTTGGGTAATTTTTTTTGATGTTTTAATGAAAAAATAATGCCAAAAAATACAATTAATATTTAGATTATATTTTTTATTAAAATAATTATATTTCAAAATGATACTTTATTTAACTTGATTTGAAATTGTCTTTTCATTTACAATAAAAAATCAATCATAGATGAATTCGAGTAATTCCTTAATTATAATCAAAATGTTTTTTTGCCCAAGCCTTATCTATGAATACGTTTAAAAATAAAATTATTTCGATTTTAGTGTTATCTGTGTTAAATATTTTTACAATAAAAGCACAACAAGATACCATTTCTACTAAAAAAACACTTAAACCAATAATTGTGTCCTCGGCTTTGGTTTTAACAGGTTTAATATTGATAAATGATAATTTTAAAAAACAACAATTAGATTTTAGAAGTTATAATTTTCCAAATTTTCAAACTAAAATTGACGATTATTTGCAGTTTTTTCCACATGCCCTTTATATGTCTGGTTCTTTGATAAATTTAAAAACTAAACACAGTTTTAAAGACAGGGCTGGCATTATGGCAATGGGTTCGATTATCGTAATGTCGGCAACAACTTTGTTGAAAAATACAACAAATATAATGAGACCCGATGGGTCAAAAAACAATTCTTTTCCTTCGGGGCACACCGCAAAAGTATTTTTTGGAGCAGCACTTTTAGATTTAGAATACGATGAATGTAAAGATTGGTATAATTATTGTAACTATGGCATTGCTGCAAGTGTAGGTATTTTAAGGGTTGCTAATAACAAACATTGGGTTTCTGATGTTTTGGTTGGAGCAGGTTTGGGAATTCTTTCCGCCAAATGTGCCTATTGGTTGTATCCTAAAGCAAAATCGCTTCTATTTGGACGAAATACAAATTTAAGTTTGATGCCACTTTATAATGGTAACAATCTTTGCTTACAAGCAAATTATAATTTTTAGGATTAATTATATTTTTTTTTGTAAAATTTATAGTTAATTTACTTTTAGAAAATGATAATCAAATAAAGACAATGAGAAAAATAACATTTAACAATTCTTTACAGAATAAAGTAGCAAAATATATCTTGAACATATTTTTGACGTTCAATTTAATTGCAATAACACATACTTTGTTTGCACAAAACAAACAAAACTCAGCGTCGAATGCATTAATTGATTTAACCTATGAGGTGTCAGATGAAAACCGAGCTTTGATAACTTGGTATGTTGCCGAAAAGTCAAATCCTGTAAGATACGTTATCCAAAGAAGTAGGGATAATGTGAGCTTTTTTGATATCAAAACCATTGAAGTAAAACCAGCAGTGGGTGGCGATAGGGTAGGTTATTCGTTTATAGATCCTAAGGCTTTAAAGTATCAAGAGTTTTTTAGAGTAATAGAGTACAATGCCGAAAACGTTGTTTTACAATATGAAACATTTGTATTAAAGCCAAAAAGTCCAGTTTCTTTTGTTTCTTCAAGTACTGGAAATGGCTTAGTTAGGTTAATAATTTCTGATACAAAAAATCTTAAAGCTTTGCTGTGTACAGAAAATAATTTAGGAGTTCCTTGCGATTTTTTAGTAGAAAAAGAAAACGAATCTGTGGTTCTAAAACCAAAATATATGATGTCATCGGGCAATTATAAAATTTTAGTAAGGTCTACTAGCAATAATAATGAATATAGATTTGCTGTTAAGAATGACGACATTTAATCATTGATATTTTCGGTCATCTGCTGATTGTACATTGTGAAATAAGTACCTTGTTTGTTCATTAATTTTTCGTGGTTGCCATTTTCAACAACCATTCCATTGTCGAGTATTAATATATTCTTGGCATATTTAGCAGAAGAAATTCTGTGAGAAAATATGAAAGTAGTACTGTTTTGCATCAAAATAGAAAGATTACTTAATATTTTGTGCTCAGTTTTAGTGTCTACAGCAGAAAGGCAATCGTCAAAAATCAAAACAGTAGGCTTTCTTACAACAGCTCTTGCTATAGAAAGCCTTTGTTTTTGACCTCCCGAAAGCGTAATTCCCCTTTCGCCTAATACTGTGTTTACGCCATCTTTAAACGTCATTACGCTATCGTATAAATCAGCAATTTTGAGTGCTTTTATACAATCTTCGTCGGAATATTGACTAGAACCAAATTTTACGTTATTCAAAATCGTATCCGAAAATAGAAAAACATCTTGCGTAACATAACCAATATTGCCTCTTAAAAAATTTACATCATACTCTTTTATAGACAAACCGTCTATTGTTATTTCTCCAGAAGTTGTATCATAAAGCCGACAAATAAGATTAGCAATGCTACTTTTGCCCGAACCTGTAGTTCCAAGAATGGCTATACATTCACCTTTTTTGATAGTTAATGATAAATCTTTTATCGCAACTATTCCTGTGTCGGGGTATTGAAGTGAGATATTTTTTAATGAAATGTCGCCTATTATTGTTTTTTTAATATTTCCAAAAGAGATAATGTTATTTTTAAAGTTTAAAAATTCATTAATTCTTCTTTGAGAAACAGCTGCTCTATTTATTTGAGAGCTAGTCCAGCCCAATGCAATCATAGGCCATGTGAGCATATAAACATACATCAAGAATTCAGTAATATTGCCTATCGTAAAACGACCAGCCATAACCTCCAGTCCGCCAACATAAACTACAAGTATTGAACTCATGCCTGCCAAAACTGCTACTAAAGGGGTGTAAAGAGCGTCTACCCGAACCATCGAAAGCGACTTTGATCTATAATCGTCAGATTGTTTGGTGAAAGCAATCAAAGAAGATTTTTCTTTTACAAAAGATTTCACGACCCTTATGCCAGAAAAAGCCTCCTGTGTGAAAGTAGCAATGCTAGAAAGTTGCGCCTGAATGATTTCAGACTTCTTCATTATAATACTGTTTACAATAAATATACTTAACGACAAAAAGGGAACTGGCAAAAGTACAAAAAAAGCAAGCTTAGTATTGGTAGAAAACATATATCCAAAAACTAAAAAAAACACAGAAATTAAATTGATTCCGTACATGATACTTGGTCCTACATACATCCTTACCTTACCTACGTCTTCAGAGATTCTAGCCATCAAATCGCCCGTGTTGTTTTTTCGAAAAAACGATAATGGCAAAGATTGGTAGTGTGCATAAATTTCGTTTTTTAAATCAAATTCTATCTTGCGAGACATCACTATTAAAGTTTGTCTTACAAAAAACAAGAAGAGACCTTTCAATGCCGCCATCAACAATAACAAAGCTCCAAACAAAGCCAATGTCCAAGAGAAAATACCGTAAAACGAGTTTTGGTAACTAAAATTGTTAAACAAAAAGTATAAATCAACCGTATCTAGTACAATATCTAGCGATTGACGAACTATTTGAGCGGGCAAAATGCCAAACAAATTGGAAATAAAAGTAAACGCTATGCCCAAAAGCAATAACCATTTGTACTTTAAAAAATATTTATTCAGATGTTGTAATGATTTCATCTACTTTAAGAAATAAATTTTAGAAATAATATTCTTTCATTTTATTGGGATTGTTAAAACTAAAATATTTTTCGAAATTCAAAAATGTTTTAAAATATCTATAAAAAAAACTAAAAAAATAGAATTAGGTTTCTCGAAAAAGTACTACTTTTGTAAAGTTAAAATAAAAATGCTAATTAAGTTTTTTTATATCATTTTTTCATAAAGTTCTTTCTTATATAAATGGTCAATAGACGTCTTCTACGCATTAAGGCATATCAGTATATTTATGCACTTATCCAGTCAAAAAAAGCTGAATATCATGTTCAATTAGATTCCATCAGTCTTTCTTTTTTACCAAATTTAGATTTGATGATTCCCAAAGAAGAGCAAATGCTCAAGTTAGATGCAGAACGTAAATTGGCCGAAATACATTATCAAGAATATTTTTCGGAGTCAAAAACAGAAGCCGATATCCCACTTGCCATCAAAAAGGCAGCTACAAAAGCCATCTTAGCCTATAATGATAATGTAAAAAAAGAAAGAAACCGCATAGCCCATCAAATGGTAGAAGATATAGAAAATATCTACCACATTTATATTAAAAAATTATTACTAATCTTAGAGTTAAGTCGCACAGCAGTTTGGGATCAAGAAAGACGTTTGGTAGAAACTGATATTCCTAGCTCAAAATTTGCTAAAAATTCGGTGATAATAGCTTTAGGGAACCTAAAGTCGTTAGAATTAGAAGCCATACGTAAAAATGTAAAATGGGACGACGAAGATATCAATATAGTTAGAAAATTATTTATCGAGGCAGTACTTCCCGATAAAGATTTTTTGGCATATTTGAAATTGCAAGCACCCACTTTCGAAGAAGATTTGGCTATAGTAAAACATATACTTAAAAATATTGTCTTAAAACATTTCTTCATAACAGACTATTTTGAAGAAAAAAGTATAAATTGGGCGTTGAATAAAGACGTGATAAAAAGTTTGTGCGTAAAAACTTTTAAAATTTCTGAAGTAGATGATTTAGAGCTACAAGATTTGTCTTTAAACTGGGAAGATGATAAAGTGTATTTTGTAGATTTGTTTAATAATACATTAAACAACGATGTAGAATATGAAAAAATAATCGCTCAAGAAACACAAAACTGGGATGCAGAACGTTTAGCATTTTCAGATATGATAATTTTGAAAATGGCTATTTCCGAAATGATTCATTTTTCGAGCATACCTACCAAAGTAAGCATAAATGAATACATTGATTTAGCTAAAAACTATTCAACACCCAAATCGGGGCAGTTTGTAAATGGATTGTTAGATGTGATTTCTAACAAACTTATAAAACAAAATATTATTCGCAAGTCGGGTAGAGGGTTGATAGATAAGCATTAAAATGAATTTTTATATAATTAAAAATAACATCTAACATTATGAGTAAATCATCAAGAGCATTTTGGGCATTTACAGCAGGAGCCATTACTGGAGCAGCTTTGGGCGTACTTTATGCGCCAGATAAAGGTGAAAATACAAGAAGTAAATTGTTGTTTCAGTTGCAAAAATATCAAGACCAATTGCAGAAATTAGTTTCAGAGTTGGTTGATGGTAAAGAAATATCAGACTCACTCGCCAAAACAGAAGGGAAGAAGGTTGTAAACGAAGCCCGTGAAAAGGCAGAAAGACTACTGGAAGACGTAGAGTCTATGATGAGCCAAATAAAAGCAAAAGCTTAGAACATGAATAAATCAAAAATAAACCGATGAAAAAAAATAGTTTTTTAACAATAGCACTTTTTACACTATTTGTTTCGTGTAAAGAAAATACTAAAAATAAATCAGAGTCATCTAAAGGAGAGTCAGTAACTGTAGAGCCAACTAAAGTAGACCCAGAAAATGCACCAGTGATGAAATTTGAAGAATCTAGTGTAGATTTGGGCAAGCTCACAGAAGGCGATACTATTATACATGTGTTTAAGTTTACAAATACAGGTAAAAGTGACCTTGTACTAAATAATGTAAATGCTTCTTGTGGCTGCACAACTCCAATGTATACTAAAGAACCAGTTGCTCCAGGTGAAAAAGGAGAAATTAAAGTGAAGTTCAATAGCACCAACAAAGAAGGGAAACAAAATAAAACGGTTACTGCTTATGCCAACACCATACCTAGCGATAATATGGTAAGTTTTAAAGTAGAAGTATTGCCCCGTAAAAAATCAAAATAATAAATTAACAAACAAACAATATGTTACATTCTATATTGCTACAGGCTGCTGCTGGTGGAGGTTTTATGCCAATAATACTTATGTCAGGTATGATATTGGTTTTTTATTTTTTTATGATTCGTCCACAACAAAAGAAACAAAAAGATCAACAAGCATATGTCGATGGTCTTAAATCTGGAGATAAAGTAGTGACAATAGGTGGTCTTCATGGCTCAATAATAAGCGTAAGAGAAAAAACTGTAATTTTGGAAGTTGATGCAAACAAAGGTGTAAGAATGATTTTCGAAAAATCTGCAATTTCAAAAGATAACTCAGCAAGCATTGTTAAAGAATAAAAAATATCAAAAAGTTGTCGCCATTACTGGAGGTATTGGTACCGGGAAAAGCCTTATTTGTAAGGTTTTTTCTGTTTTAGGGGCATTGGTGTATTCTGCAGATGATAGAGCTAAATATTTAGTTCAAAACTCAGTGATTCTAAAAAGCCAAATTTGCAACCTATTGGGCGATGAAGCATACGATTTTAACGGTAACTACGATAGGAAATTTGTTTCCCAAAAGGTATTTGAAGATGATTCATTACTCAAGCAATTGAACGACTTGGTTCATCCTTGTGTTAAGGAAGATTTTGAAAGTTTCATCAATTCTAATAGTAATGTTCCATTGATAATTTATGAAGCAGCTTTGTTGATAAATAAAGATGTTGTTTTTGATTTTTTAGTATGGGTAGATGCACCTTTAGAGCTAAGAATTTCAAGAGTCATTCAAAGAGATAAACGTTCAAGAGACCAAGTTTTGGCTATTATAGCTAAGCAACCTACTCCATCACAGTTTACAGAAATTGCTGATTTTGTTGTAGTAAACGATAATACACAAAGCGTTTTAAAACAAATAATGCATATTAAAAACGAACTAGATTTAACTCTATAAGTGTTTGAGATTTTTAGTAGATATTTTTCAAACAAAAAGCTCATCTTTTTATGAGCTTTTTGTTTGAAAAGGTATGTTTGGGGTTACTCACTTCCGCCTACAGAAATAATCCTGAATTCTGTACGTCTGTTTTTCTGTAATTCTTCTTCTGAGCATGGTACTGGACCATCACATTTAACTAATGGAGCACTTTCTCCAAAACCCCTTGAAGTAAGTTTTTCAGCACTAATCCCTTTTGAAGCTAAGTAGTTTACTACTGCTTTTGCTCTTTTTTCTGAAAGCAGTTGATTGAAAGTTGAAGATCCAGTATGGTCTGTATGCGAACGGATTTCAATTTTCATCTCAGGATTTTTGATGAGTACAGGTATTAGTGTGTTTTCTAATTCTTGTACAGCATCTTCTCTGATGTCATTTTTTCCTAAATCGTAATAAATATTATTGATTTTTATTACTTCATCTTCACCATAAAGAGTAAGCTTTGCAGCAACTTTAGTGGTTCCTTGTTCTTCCAGTCCTATAGTTCCAACAGCTTGCTTATCAGACGTGTATTTTGCTTTTTTAGCTATTATGCTGTTTTCTGAGTTTGCCAATACTTCAAATTCGTAACTACCATCAGCACCAGTTATCATAGATTTGGTGGTTTTGTCTTTTGCGTTTTCAAGTATTACCTCCACACCAGCAATAGGCGAGCCATCTACTTCAGATTTTATGATTCCTTTTACAAGAGTAGTTTTGGCAGCTTCCATATTAAACGCTAATTCGTTTTTCATTGAAGTTACGCTTTTGGTAGAATACTTAGTAGAGTTTATCTGGTAACCTTCTTTGATGAGTTTAAACTCGTATTCAGCATCAGTTTCTAAGTTTATGGTTATTTTGCCATCTTTAGGAGTTAAAAGAATATCTCTTGGTTCTCCATTTACAATCATTCTTATTTGAACATTTTCCATTTTAGTTTTCGAATTTGCATCATAAACTACAATTTCTAACGTTCGGTAGGCTCCTCTATGGAAACTATAAATATTGTCGTCGGCAAGCCCTCTTTTTCTGTTCGAAGAGAAAAAACCATTTTGTCTTTCGCTATCAGTAATAATACCAAAGTCATCTTTTTCAGAATTTAAAGGAAAGCCTAAGTTTTGTATTGATCGAGAAGCTACTCCTTGTTTCATTTCGGCATAAAACATATCTAATCCGCCAAGTCCTTCATGCCCATCAGAAGCAAAATACAAATTGTCTTTTGTGTCTACGTAAGGGTACATTTCATTGCCTTCGGTATTGATTTCTTTACCCATGTTTACAGGTGTTCCCCATACACCATCTTTGTACGTAACACTGTAAATATCTGTTCCACCATATCCACCTGGCATGTCTGATACAAAATACATTTTAGAGTCATCACTGTTTAATGCAGGGTGTCCAGTTGAGTAGTCGTTAGAGTTGAAAGGTACTTCTTTTATATTTGTCCATTTCTCTTCTTTTAAGTCTGCGGTGAATAGTTTGATTCTAGTTACATCGTCTTTGCCTTCTTTGGGACTATTTCTTGTAAATACAATTTTCTTTTCGTCCTTAAAGAATGTCATTGGTCCTTCATGGTACTTCGTGTTGATGGTTCTGCTAAATACTTCTACTCTAGTTAGATTTTCGGTTGTTTTTTCTACAGTCACATCTTCGTTAGCAGCTGATGCCCCTCCTAATGAAGCAGCGGCTTCGGCACCATTCATAAGAACAGCGGTGTCTGCTGCAAAAAATAAATCTAAAAATGGTGTTTTGTTCCAAGCAAACATTCTTTTAAATGCGCCACCTTCTTCTCTTGCTGATGTAAATACCAATCCGCCCTTGTAGTACATAGGGCTAAAGTCTGATTGTTTTGAGTTGATTGGTAAATAGTTGATTTTGTAAAGAGACGAATCTTTGTAAAATCTATTAATATTTAAATAAGAAACAGAAAAACGTTTGGCACGAATATCATTGGCTTGTTTTTCTCCATACAAAGTATAGTATTTTTGAGATTCCTTGTAGTTGCCATTTTGAGAAAGTGCTTGTCCATAAAATAAATACACCTCACTTACAACATTTGGGTATTCATTAATAATCATAGCATAAACTCTTTCAGCATTTTTAGTGTCTTGAATTTTTCTGTAAGAGAATGCTAGATTCTTCAATAGTTCTTCTTTTTGAGAAGCTTCGTAGCTATTTTCTTTCAAGCATATTTCATATAGTCTTGCTGATTCACTAAAGCTGAGGTCTTTGAATTCTTTATTAGCTTGTTTTAGTTTTGATTGAGAATAACCTTGAAATGAAATCAAAAAAAATGACAATATAGTAAATAAAACGACTTGAGTATTTTTTTTCATAAATAGTCTACTGTTGAAATGTCTTTATATTCTTGTTTGAAACAATACAAATTACAAAATATATGCCAAATATGTGTAAAAAAATTATTTGTTGTGTTTTAATAGTGACTCTTGTAGAAATTTGATTCTTAGAAAAGTATAATTATATATTTTATTGTTTTTTTAATAAAGTGTTTAGTTTTTTAAATTTATAATTATGGAAGTTTTATTTACAGTTAAATTTAATGTAAGTGTGATTGTTTTTTGTCGGCTAAATCCATTATTTCTATTGACTTTAATTTCCCAATTATCGTTTCTTTTATAATTGCAAAAGTTTTGTTGTCTTTGTAAAGTGCAATTTTTCTTAAATTTAAATTTTCTAGGTGTTTTATTTGTATGTATAGTGAAAAGTGATACATTTGAGAAAAAATTATTTTCACCAAACAAAAACAATATGAAAAAAGTATTCCTTTCCGCCGCAATATTTTGTTTTTTAGTTGCTGAGTCTCAAGCTCAATTTAGAATTGGAGCTAAAGCAGGGGCTAATTTTACTAACATCACTGAAGGTCCGACTTCAGGAACTTTAGAAACTTTTGACAATAAATTAGGAGTAAGACTTGGCTTGGTAGTTGAAAAAAGTCTTTCATCAAATTTTGCGTTGCAATCTGGACTTCTTTATAATCAACAAGGAACTTACAAAAAAGCCATTAATGAATATATAATATTGAACTATGTGGAATTGCCCTTGTTGTTTATGTTCAAACCATTCTCTAAATTTTCAGTAGGAGCCGGTCCCTATTTGGCATACGGCATTTCAGAAGTGTCTAAAAAAGGAACAGTAGTAACAACAAAAAATGACTTTGGTGACTCTTTTGAGCCTGAACTGTTTGATTATGGTTTTCAAGCTTTGGTAGGTTATGAAGTTGTTAATAATTTGGTGCTTGGTGCTAGCTATTCTATGGGCTTGCAAAATATTTCTCAAGATAAAACTTTCAGTAGAAAACTGTCTGGTTTTGGTGTGTCATTGACCAAGTTTTTTGGGTCTAAAAAAACAGATAACGTTAAAACTAAATAGATTTTTAAATAGTTTAATATAGTAAGAATGCCAGTTTTTTTGACTGGCATTTTTTGTTCTATTTTTTCCAAACAAAAAAAGATTAACTTTGTGTATGGAAAATTTTGTTGTTTCAGCACGTAAATATCGTCCTGTTTTATTTGATTCGGTGGTGGGTCAAAGCCATATAACTACCACTTTGAAAAATGCTATCAAGGTCAATCATCTGGCACAAGCTTTTTTGTTTTGTGGTCCTAGAGGGGTTGGTAAAACTACATGTGCAAGGATTTTGGCTAAAACTATCAACTGTCAAAATCTTACTGAAGATACAGAAGCCTGTGGTACTTGCGAGTCATGTGTAAGTTTTCAAAACAATGCTTCTTTTAATATTCATGAGCTAGATGCGGCATCAAATAACTCTGTAGATGACATAAGAAGTTTGATAGATCAAGTTCGCTATCCTCCTCATTCGGGTAAGTATAAGATTTATATCATAGATGAGGTTCACATGCTTTCGACGAGTGCCTTTAATGCCTTTTTGAAAACGTTGGAAGAGCCA
>JAGNSI010000001.1 GCA_017988135.1 Pseudarcicella sp. | reverse complement strand
CCTTTGCATCACCATTTTCAAAAGAAAAATTACCATGAAGCCAAAATAGTAACAAGATTTTGGATAATTGGAATATTGCTAGCTGTGCTTACTTTGGTGACTTTAAAACTAAGGTAGAATATGTGAATTTAATTGTAAAAAAAGAGGCTGTCTCCATTGGGGCAGCCTCTTTTGGGTTTTAAAATAAAACTTTTTGAATTATTTGTTCCATTTGTAAATATCAAAGCCTTCAACCGAAGTTAGTAATTGGTATTGGTGCTTGTCGTTTAAATGTTCAAATGGCGGTATGAAAATTTTATTTTTTGGGACACCTTTCTCGCAAATGATGTAAGTCAATTGTCCATTATAAACGAGTTTGTCGAAGTTGTCGTAATTGTAAACACCTTGTCGCTTGGTGAGGGTGATGGTTTCGTTTAACGGAACCAGGTTGTTTTTTTGTAAAAAATAATTTAAATAATATCCTCCATAAGGTTTATTCATTCGTCCTAAATACACAAAATCTTTTTTGCTTAATTTTAAACTATCATTCATAAACTGCTTTACTTGCCATTCTAAAGCATATACTTGAGAAAAATCGCCTTCATTGTTGAATTTTTTTAAACCCCAAGCTTTTTCTACACTAAATTGCACAAATACACAAACGCAAATACCAGCCATAAAAGCACGCTGAAATGCAGAAAGTGAATGTTGGGTGAAATAATAGAAAATCACCAATATGCTTATGTAAATATAATCGCTAAAATAACCAATAGCAGCGCCTACTTTCAAGCTAATAGATAAGTTGAAAAACAACAAAGTAATCAAGCTTATCGATAAAAATATTTCTGAATTTGAGCTTTTGGATGTTAGCCATTTTAAAGCTATTAAGCCACTCAAAACAATAGGAATTGCCAAAGGATATAGCAAATGTACAAATGTATAGTAGTACCACCATTCAAGGCTGATAGTGTTCATGAGACCGCCTACTATATTTCTAAAAAATGAAATTAAATCAACATTTGAGCATAGAAAACTAAAAACAATAAAGGTAATAGTTCCTGTAAAAGTTATTTTTATGAATGTGGTAAATTCACGTTTATAAAGAAAATATAATCCAAAAATTATTGGATAAACCATGCCACTTTGTTTGCCAAAAAATGCAATAACGGCAATTATAATAGCTAAATAGCTGTATTTATTTACTTTATCATTATATAAAATAGATTTAACGGCAAAATGAAAAAACAGTGTAAATAACAAAAATAACAAGCTGTCTTGACGAGAAGAAGTAAGTTGCCAATAAGCCAAAACATGAAAAACCAATAAAGTAGCTAGCCAAATATAACGTTTTGTGAATTGCAATAAACGCATCGTAAGACTCATTGAAACACAAGCTAATAGTACAAAGCACAATGACATAAATCTGCTTAAAGCATATATTTTATGTATATTTTCTGGGTCAAATCCTAATATTTTGTACAAACTACCCACTATCACATAATACAAAGGTGTATATGGAGTAATAAGAAAGGGTATTTTTTCTGGGTCTGAATAAATGGACAATCCCAATATGAATCTTTGAAGTGGTAAAATGGTAGAATTTTCGGCACCACTTATGTCGGGATAAAAAGAAAAAACATACCCCATTTTAACATAGATAAGTACTAAAAAACAAATCGTACCGACGATAATAGCAAGGGTTGTAGAATTTTTTTTGAAAAATTCGTACAAATAAGAAAAGAAAGTATTCACTTAATTTTTATTTTACCTCTGAAGAAGAGGTTTTGTTTAGATAAATTTTATGCAATAATAAAAAAAAACTCTCATTAGTTTTATATTAAGTCAATTTTATTGTAAATTTGTTTTTTCTTATAAGTTAGATTCAAAATAAACAAAATTATACAAATGTTAATTATCAGTATCAAAGAAAATGAGTCAATAGATAAGGCTCTAAAAAGATTCAAGAAAAAATTTGAAAAAACAGGAGTTGTTAAAGAACTACGTAGAAGAGGTGCTTTTCAAAAACCATCTGTTGCTCGTCGTACAGAAATGATTCGTGCTGCTTACAAACAAGTAACTTACGGTAACTTAGAGTCATAGTATCTAAGTGAACATTGATATATTTTAAAAAAAGCTGTCATAAACTGACAGCTTTTTTTGTATATTCGGGCATGGATTTTAGAAAAGATATCAGCGAATTTATTGCAGAACAAGCTACACAAAAGCGTCGTTCAGAGCATACAATTGTAGCATATTCTATAGATTTGAATCAATTTTTAGAATTTATAGAGTCCGATTCGCCTCCAAATGATTATACTAAAGTCAATTCACAAATAGTGCGAGCATGGATTGTATCCTTGTCAGAAAAAAAAATAGCCAATAAAAGTATTAATAGGAAAATTGCAGTTTTAAGGTCTTTTTTTAAATTTCTTTTGAAAGAAAAAAAAATCATAAAAGACCCAATGCTTAAAGTAATAGCACTTAAAACACCTCAAGTATTGCCTCAATATGCACGAGAAAGCGAAATGAACGCAATACAAGAAGAGGGACTTTTTGGAGACGATTTTGAAGCAAAACGAGACCATTTGGTTATAGAAATCATTTATGGAACAGGAATAAGATTGTCTGAATTGATTCATTTAAAAGTATCTGATATAGATTTTTATCAAAATTTCATCAAAGTAATTGGAAAAGGAAATAAACAACGCATTGTGCCTTTTCCTAAAGAATTGACAAGTTTTATTGAAAATTATATTGAAACAAAAAAACAAAGTAGTATTTTTTCTGATTATCTTATTTGTACCTTAAAAGGAGAAAAAGCTTATCCGATGCTTATCCAAAGGATTACCAATAAACATTTGTCTGCTGTAACATCACTTGCTAAAACTTCTCCTCACGTATTAAGGCATAGCTATGCAACACATTTACTAAACAATGGGGCAGACCTCAATGCAATAAAAGAGTTATTAGGGCATTCGTCTTTGGCGGCAACACAAGTTTATACCCATAATTCTATAGAAAAAATAAAAGAAAATTATAAATTGGCTCACCCAAAAGCTCAAAAAATATAAAATGACAGAAAATAAAATTCAAACAATAGAGAATGCACAAAATATTATAGCAGATTGGAAATTAAAAGACAATAAAATTGTTTTTACCAACGGATGTTTTGATATAGTTCATTTAGGGCATATTGATTATTTGGAAAAATCAAGTAAATTGGGAAGTAAATTGGTTTTAGGAGTAAACTCTGATCAATCAGTCAGAAAATTAAAAGGCAATACAAGACCAGTAGTTGATGAGTACGCAAGAGCCAGAATGCTGGCTGCATTCGAGTTTGTACATTTAGTGGTAGTGTTTGACGAACAAACACCATTAGAACTTATTACCAAACTAATGCCTGACGTATTGGTAAAAGGAGATGATTATACCGTAGACAATATAGTTGGAGCAGAAGTAGTGCTTAAAAATGGAGGAAAAGTAGAAACTGTAGCTTTAGTGAAAGGCTATTCAACTACCAAAATTATCGAAAAAATAAAAAAATTAAACTAATACAAAAATGGGAATCGGAATTTATTTATTAACAGCATTATTTGGACTAATAGGTTGGTGGGTAAACAATAGATTAAAGTCTAAATTTGAAGAATACTCACAAGTTGGTTTAATTGCAGGTTTAACAGGCAAGCAAGTTGCCGAAAAAATGCTCAGAGATAATAATATTTTTGATGTAAGAGTAGTTTCTGTAGAAGGCATGCTTACCGACCATTATAATCCAGTAGACAAAACTGTGAATCTTAGCGAAGGCGTTTTTAATAGCATAAGTGTATCTGCCACTGCTGTAGCTGCCCACGAATGTGGACATGCTGTACAGCACGCAACTGCATATGCTATGTTGGGTGTAAGAAGTAGCCTTGTGCCAGTAATGAATATAGCCAATAAATTTATGCCATTAGCATTAGGTATAGGTGTTATGGTGTTGTATTCTACTAAGAATCCGTTGTTATTGTTGATTGGTATAGCTATGTTTGCAGCTGCAACATTGTTTAGTTTGGTAACTCTACCAGTTGAGTTTGATGCAAGTAAAAGAGCTTTAGCTTGGATAGATACCAATCGTGTAGTAACGCCACAGGAGCATGTAATGGCAAAAGATGCCCTTTGGTGGGCAGCTATGACATACGTAGTAGCAGCTTTGAGTATGGTGGCTCAATTACTATATTATGTTTCATTGCTTTTAGGAAGAAGAAATAATAATTAAATCAGGTTGTTGATTTTTATAATAGGGCTATAAAGAGATTTGTAGCCTATTTTTTTTGAATTTTGTATTGGAAAAAATTAAAGACATAGTTTTACAAATAGCTGATTTACAATCTAAATCAAGTGATAAATATTTTCCTAAGGGATGTTTTGCTTCTTATCGAAGCAATTATTTATGGTTTTATAAGCGACCCGATGCAAATATATTTTCTACGGCAATCACCATTTTTACACTCAACCAAATAAAAAACAAATGTGATATTTTTACCCAAAAATTAATCTCTGATATTACATTAAATGCACAAAATGCTTATCATTTGTTTGAAAATAAACAGGGTTTTGAAACGTATAATTTTTTTCAAACCAAGCCGTCTAAACATTTTACAAATGGATTTGTACTTAAATATTTAGATTTTTTGCAATTACCAGATGACATAGATGACACAGCGATGGTGTATTTGACAAGTATTCCTGATAAAATTCAGCTCGAAAAATTACAAGAAAGATTGAAATTTCATGCCAATACTTCTCAGAAAACAATAGTAAATACATTTGAAGAATACAAAGAATTGCCTGCATACAGTACTTGGTTTGGCAATAAAATGTACAATGAGTTTGACGCTTGTGCTATGTCTAATATTTTGTATTGTTTGGCGTATTATAATTTGAGTTTTGATAAGCATGCTATCAGTACTTTGTTGTATTTAGAATCGGTTATTTTAACCAATCAATACATCATTCAACCATTCAATGTGGCCCATCATTATGCCAGTACACCTGTAATTATGTATCATTTAGCAAGACTGTTTGCTGATTTTGATAGATTAGATTCAGTGAAAGTTAAGTGTAAGTTAAGTGATGATATTGCTTTGTTTTTAGATAAGAAAACTGTTAAAGGAATGGATAGATTGATTTTAGAAACCAGTTATTTACGCTTAAATCCAAATTTACAATTGAGTAATGACGAACAGGTCTTAGCATTGTATGCACCCGATTGGAATTTTTTTATAGGTGGTTTTTTAACTGCTTTTGAAAATCAGTTTATTTATAAGTTATCTTCCTGCTCAATTTTTCATATGAAATGGAGTTGTGAAGCTCATTGTTTGGCTTTATTGGCTGAGCGATTGAGTTTTCAACACTAACAAAAAAGAGCTTCTTATTTCAAAGAAGCTCTTTTTTGTTAGTGCATTTTTACAAAAAAAAAAATTGATTATTGCTTCTTATTTCTAAGAAGCTCTTTTTTTGTTATAACTGTAACAGTAAAATTAGTTGATAGTGCCTAATTGAACTGTATTTGTTTTTAAACCATTTCCTACTGGATTGCTAAGTGCAGTAACAAAAACATCGCCAGTTTGAAGTAATCCTTTTTGTTTAAGCAATTCTGTCATTCCGTTTACAGTATCTTGGAAATCGTCATTTTTCGGTTCGAAATAAAATACTTTAGCTCCCCACAGTAAACCCATATTGTTCATGGTTTCTTTGTTTGAAGTAAAAACGTAAAGGTTTGCTTTAGGTCTGTGTGCTGAAAGTTTAGCTGCAGTGTATCCCGAATCAGTTAAGCACAAAATGGCTTTCGCTTCGGTATCTCTAGCCAATCTACAAGCACCAGCTATCATTCTGTCGTTTAATGGATAAGCCGTATTGTTGTTTACTAAAGCGTGATTTTTGAAATATATAGCGGTTTCGTTACCGTTAATTATTTTTATATCGTTTTGTTGTTGTTCAACTACTTCGTGTATGTGTGCCATAGTTTCTACTGCTTTGATAGGGTAGTCTCCAGATGCAGATTCTCCACTAAGCATAGTTGCAGAAGCTCCTTGTAATACTGCATTGGCAACATCAGAAGTTTCGGCACGTGTAGGCACAGGGTTATTTATCATAGACTCAAGCATTTGAGTAGCTACAATTACTGGTTTGCCTGCTTGTGTACATTTTTCGACCATTTGTTTCTGTAAATGTGGCACAAATGCACTGTCAAGTTCAACACCCAAGTCACCACGAGCTACCATAATGGCATCTGTAGCTTCTATGATTTCGTCAAGGTTTTCTATTGCTTCAGGTTTTTCTATTTTAGCTATTACTTTGGTAGTTTTGCCTTTAGCAGCTATTTTTTGTTTGATATCTAAAATGTCTTCAGCTTTTCTTACAAAAGAAAGTGCTATCCAATCTACACCGTTTTCAAGTCCAAAATATAAGTCTTGTTCATCCTTTTCTGTTAGACAAGGCAAAGAAACTTTTGTGCCTGGAAGGTTAATTCCTTTTTTAGATTTCAGAATACCACCGTAAATTACTTCAGTTATTACTTCCTTCTTTTCTTTGTCTATGGCTAATACTTTTACTTCCAAGTTACCATCGTCCATCAGTATTCTTTCACCTACATTTACATCTAGGTACATAGAAGTATAAGTGGTTCCTACTTTTTCTGAAGTACCCAAAAGATTTTCATCCATTGCAAAAATCAGTTGATTACCTGCTACCAATGGAACGCCATTGTTTTCTACAAGTTGAGTTCTGATTTTTGGCCCTTGTAAATCTTGTAAAATTGTCAAGTTTAAATCCAGTTCCAAAGCTAGTTCTCTAATCATCACTAGTCTTGCTTTGTGATCTGCATGTGTTCCATGCGAAAAGTTAAGTCTAAATACATTTACGCCAGCTAAAGCTAAGGCTTTCAACATCTCTTTAGATTCGGTAGCTGGCCCTACAGTGGCCACAATTTTAGTCTTTCTTTGGTAGGACATTTTTTTTGGTATTACTTTTTATAAATAATAAGAATCTCTATTTTTTCGCAAGTTACTGATTTGCGGTTAAAAAAATGGATTATTTTGAACTATATTCTTGAAAAAATGATACTAAACTTTGTTTTTTATATGTTTTTAACAATAAAATTACATTTTAATACTCATTCTTTTTGTTTTTTTTAATTACTCTTTAAATATAGAAAGTAGTTCTGTTGCCTCAGATGGCTTCATTCTACCAGCTAAAACCAATCGCAATTGTCTTCTTCTCAAGGCACCTTCATACATTGTTTTTTCTTCTTCTGTTTCGGTAAGCGAAGCAGGAACATCAATAGGTCTGCCGCTTTGGTCTACTGCCACAAAAGTAAAAAAGGCTTTATTGGTACTTACTCTTTCTTTGGCAGGAATATTTTCTGCCCAAACGTCTATCACGACTTCCATGGAAGAGCTAAATGCTCTGGTAACTTTTGCTTGCAGTGTTACAACGCTTCCCAGTGGTATAGATTCTTTGAAAGAAACATTGTCTACCGATGCGGTTACCACTATTCTGTTTGAATGTTTTTGGGCACATATAGCTCCCGCAATGTCCATCATTCGCATCAGATTTCCACCCATTAAGTTGCCCAAAGTGTTGGTGTCGTTGGGGAAAATCATGTCTGTCATTGTGGTTAATGACTCTGCTACATATTTACTTTTTTCCATGTTTTTGAAAATTAATTTTTTAGTAAATTAATTTGACTTAGGTCTATGGTTTTGTAATGTTCAAATACTTTTAGTGTTATTGCCAAAGCAACAACAGACTCACATACAGCTACTGTCATTACAAAGATAGTAAACATTTGTCCTTGAATATGTGGGTCATTTTTGCTGAAAATCACTAAGTTGAGGTTTACTGCATTGAGCATCAATTCTATTCCCATGAGCACTACAATGATATTTTTTTTAACCATTACAATGCCTAAACCTACACTAAACATAAAGGCACTCAATAATAAAAAATAAGATAACATATGTGGAATCATATTTTGTAGCTTTAGTTATGTTTGTTTTTTTTTGACAAATAAGCAGAGCCAATTAAGGAAACCATTAATAAAATTCCTGAAATTTCGAATGGCAAAACATTATCTGTTAATAAGCTTAATCCAATTTTACGAGTAGTTGGTTTGGAATCAATTACTTCTGTGTAATATAATTTGTTTTGTATTTCTTCGAAATGTGTGTTTCTGAATACAAAAATTAATATAGAAAAGGTTATTATAGCTATAACCACTCCAAGAATGGTGTGGTTATTTTCGGTAATTACATTGTTTGGTTCTTCAGATTGACCTGCTTTTTGGTTAGTAAGCATTACTCCGAAGATTATTAAAACCAAAATTCCACCTATGTAGACTAATATTTGAGCCATTCCAATAAAATCTGCTCCTCCAAAAACAAATAAACCAGCTACACAAATAAATGTAAGAAGCAAGCTAAAAGCAGCATGAAGCACGTTTTTACTTATCAGCACATACAAAGTTGAAGTGGCTGTAAGTAGCAAGAATATGTAGAATACTATATTTGCCAAAGTTTAATTATTTATTTTTGAAAGTGGGTTTGAAAGCTGGCTTCGGCTTGGGAGCTTCAGTGGGCGTTTCGTTGCTAATTTCAGATTTTTCTTCGCTTACACTTTCAGAAGTTGTTTTTTTGAAAGTGGGTTTGAAAGCTGGCTTCGGCTTGGGAGCTTCAGCGGGCGTATCGTTGCTACTTTTAGATTTTTCTTCGCTTACACTTTCAGAAGTTGTTTTTTTGAAAGTGGGTTTGAAAGCTGGCTTTGGCTTCGGAGCTTCAGTAGGTGTTTCGTTGCTACTTTCAGATTTTTCTTCGCTTACACTTTCAGAAGTTGTTTTTTTGAAAGTGGGTTTGAAAGCTGGCTTTGGCTTCGGAGCTTCAACTGGCGTTTCGTTGCTACTTTCAGATTTTTCTTCGATTACGCTTTCAGAAGTTGTTTTTTTGAAAGTGGGTTTGAAAGCTGGTTTCGGCTTCGGAGCTTCAGCGGGCGTTTCGTTGCTACTTTCAGATTTTTCTTCGCTTACGCTTTCAGATATTGCTTTTTTGAAAGCGGGTTTAAAAGCTGGTTTCGGCTTCGGAGCTTCAGCAGGTGTTTCGTTGCTACTTTCAGATTTTTCTTCGCTTACGCTTTCTGATATTGCTTTTTTGAAAGCGGGTTTAAAAGCTGGCTTCGGTTTAGTATCTTCCGTTGTTGTGTTTACAGTTGTATCTGTGGTTTTAATATTTTGCTTTTTAAATGCTTCTTTTTCTGCAACAAACTGTTCGTACAAATCTCTTTTTTCTTGAGCTTGTTCTGGGCTCAAGTTGCCGAATCCAAAATTATGACTGGTGATATCGAATGTTGAAAAGTCATATTCATTGGTCATGGTCAAACATTCTGTGGGGCAGACAGTTGTACAAAGCCCACAAAAACAGCATTTTGCCATGTCGATATCAAATTTTGCAGCAAAAAGTCTTATTGCTGAGCCATCAGAAGCATATCCTGCAATACCAGTTGCTTTTATTGGTTCTATATCTATGCAATCTACAGGGCAAACTTTAGCACATTTGTCACAAACAATACAATCTTCGATTTCATTGTGCAATTGATATCTGCCATTGTCTGGCACTGGAATTTTTTCGTGAGGATATTGCAACGTAACTATACCCGTTTCGAGTTTGAAGTAATCTGGGTCGTCTACAAATATTGGCTTTCTACTTTGGCGAGCATCTTTGAGGTGTTTCCATGTCAAAGATAAACCTTTCAAAGACGATTTTATGCCTTCTTTGATGTTGCCAAAATAAGTATTATTGCTTCCTTTTTTCAATTTTAATTTTATGCTGAATCGGTTGGAATACAAATATAATTCAACTGTAAAGGATTGACACAATAACACAACAATAAAGTTTAAATATTTTTAAAATATTGAATTATCGATTAGCAAACAAATAGTTTTATTTACCTTAGAATATTAAAAAGTTTTTACACTAAAATTTAGAATCTATGTTAAGTTTATTTGTGAATAAACTAGCCTATACAGCTTTTTTCTTGTTGTTTTTGTTTTCCTGTCATTCTCAACAAAATACAAACTCAGATGCTTCAAGTGATGAGATAATTTTGCCTAAAATATATTGCGATAGCACTTTAAGGCTTAAAGAAATATCGATTTCTGAAGCTTTAGGTGTTTTTTATAAAAGTCAAAAGCTAGAAAATATATCTCAAAAAAGTGCCAGCACCTTGCATTATTATGTTAAGAATTCTAAAGGAATTATAAAGTATATTAAAGTTGATAAATCTGGAGAAAATGAAATGGTTTTTAGTGATCAAAATGGCGATTCAAACAAAACGTTGAAAACCTCAGAAAAGATAATATTGGGAGCAATGTTACAAGATGAAAAGTATTTGTACAAAAGATGGGAATCTATTTTAGAAAATGAAAGGAAAGATTTTCTACAAAAAAGAGATTCTATTTGGCAAATTTTAAAACAAAAACATCAATCGGTGAAGATAATTTCTGATATACGTTCACTGTCTGCCCAAAAAAAACATCTTAAAAACAACAAATCGGTGTCTCCATTGTCTATGCACAACTTTGGTTTTGCTGCAGATTTTGCAATTTTCAAGGGAAATAAGATTAATAATAATTTTGATTTGTATAAACCTTTAAATCAGCTTACTGCAGATTATGGGCTTACTTGGGGTGGTAATTTTATAGGTTTTATAGATCCAGGTCATATTCAGCTGTTCAAAAATAGTGCAGAAATGTTAGAGAAGTATCCTGATTTGATTTTTGAATTTGCTCCTTATTACGATAATTATCAAACATGGTTATCCAAAATGAAGTCATGGGGAAAAGAACATAAAGCACGTGATACCAAAGAAATCTTGAAAGTATTGATTAATAAAAAATTAAATAAAGCTTGTGTGTGTAATGATAGTTATGGTTTTGATTATCAAAGTTTTATTAAGGGTTATTTTTCGGGAAATTCTGTTTTTAAAGTTCAAAAAGATACAAGAACAAACGAAATGCTTATTATGTTTGATTTGTTAAAGAATATTGCAGTTCTAAAACTAGATGATGAAACCATAGTTTATAAATTGGGAGTTTGGAAAAAGGAATGATTTAGATCAATTATTGAAATTAGTGAATACTTTTCAAAATAGGCTATTTATGTGAAAATTGATTATTGTTTATAATTCCACAAAAAAAGCTACAGAAGTTTATTCTATAGCTTTTTTTTATAATATTTAAATAAATACTAAGCGTTGGTAGTATTCATTACTTCAGTTTGCTTACGGATAGACTCTAGGTGTACCAATTTGAAGAATTCTTCGATGAACTCTGGGTACAAACCTAATCCTTTTGCTTGGCTAGCTCTATCTACGTGAACTTGTTTCCAACGATCAAGTTGAAGAACAGCAACGTTATTATCTCTTTTGTATTCGCCTAATTTTTCAACGATAGCCATACGTGCTGCTAATGCTTCCATAAGCTCACGGTCTACATTGTCTATTTTAGCTCTTAGTGTAGCAAGCTCGTCTGCAAAGTCAGCACCGTAGTTTGCTTTTCTTACGTCAAGCTCTTTAAGCATTTCGCCTAAAGCTTCTGGAGTAAGTTGTTGAGAGGCATCAGACCAAGCTTCATCTGGATTTCTGTGCGACTCTATTATCATACCGTCGTAGTTGAGGTCAAGTATTCTTTGAGCCAATTCCATCAACAATGAGCGTTTACCTGCCATGTGAGAAGGGTCGCCTATCATAGGTAGTTGAGGGAAAAGTCTTTTCATCTCAACGGCCATTTGCCACATTGGTGAGTTACGGAATTTAGTTTCTTGTGCGTTTGAGAAACCACGGTGTATGGCTCCTAATTTTTTTACGCCAGAATTTTGTAATCTTTCAAAAGCACCAACCCATAGTGCTAAGTCTGGATTTACAGGATTTTTTACTAATACAGGGATATCTACACCTTTCAATGCATCAGCAATATCTTGTACATTGAACGGATTCACGGTTGTACGTGCACCAATCCATAATATATCTACACCATATTTCAGGGCAAGCTCTATGTTTTGTGGTGAAGCTACTTCTATAGCAACAGGAAGACCTGTTTGTTTTTTTGCTTCTACTAGCCAAGGTAAAGCTGGTTCTCCCATACCTTCAAAACTGCCTGGGCGAGTTCTTGGTTTCCACACACCAGCACGAAGTACGTGGGCGTATCCTTCTGCTTTAATTCTTTTGGCTGTTTCTATTACTTGTTCTTCAGTTTCGGCCGAACAAGGACCAGCGATGATTAATGGTTTGCCGTTGGTATTGATCCAATCTTGCATCGGCACTACGTCTAAATTTGCGTTCATTTGGCAAACAAAATTTAACTGTTTAAAATAATATTCAATTCATGACTATTTGATGGTGTGTTTTTGGGTCAAATAGCGAAATCTATTTAGATTTTTGATTTCAACCACAAAATTAAGTTGTTTATTTTCAAAAAGAAAATATTTTGGCATAAAAATAGTTAATTAATTTTTGTATTATTCTAATATTGTATCTTTGTGTTACAAAAAACAAATCTGCCCTTGTGGAATTATACTTTAAATAATGTTTTAATTAATGATTTTTTACATTTTTACGTTGATAATTCAAAAAAATGCAAGTTCAACCCATTGTAAATAAGCCAACCTCAGTTTCTTTTGAGGATACTTCTGTGGCTTTTTCTATTTTTTCTAATCAAGAATTGCAGAAATTACACTTTATTTTACGAATCATGAATCAGGTTTGGTTGGCTAAACTAGGTACATTTGTTTTGAAATTGTGTTTATTTTTACGCTTTCCTGTTAAGGGTTTGATCAAATCTGCAATTTTTGAACGCTTTTGTGGAGGTGAAAATATTACTGAGTGTGATAAGTTGACGAATAAGCTATATAAAAATAACATAGGGTCGGTTTTAGATTTTTCGGTGGATGTAGATTCCCAAAAGTCTGGCTATGATTTGTATTTTGATGAAGTTATCAAGTCTATTGAAAATGCACATAAGTACAATAAAAAGTCTTTTGCCGTTTTTAAAATTTCAAGTTTGTGTAATCCTGTACTTCTGGAAAAAGTAGGTATAGAAAATGTTGTTGCTGAAGAAGATTTAGAAGAATGGAAAGGATTGCATCAAAGGGTAGAGGCATTATGTTTCAAAGCGAGTTATTTAGAGGTGCGAGTTTTTATAGAAGCCGAAGAATCGTGGTTGCAAAATGCAATAGATATGCTAGCTTTTGAAATGATGGCAAAATACAATACCGATAAGTGTATAGTTTTCAACACTTTTCAGATGTATAGAGTTGATATGCTAGATAATTTGAAGTTGGCAATAGACAATGCTAAGGCTAGTAAATATTTATTGGGCGTGAAATTGGTACGTGGTGCTTATCTCGAAAAAGAAAGGTCTAAAGCACACGAGGAGAATTATTGTGAACCTATATTTAAATTAAAATCTGAAACGGATATTTCTTATAATCAGGCAATTAGCTTGTGTGTGAGTAGCTATAAAGATTTATGTGTTTGTGTAGGAACACACAATTATGAAAGTTGTCAGATTTTATGTGATTTGATGTCCGAAATTGAAGTTGAACATTCAAATCCTCATTTTATTTTTTCACAATTGTTGGGTTTTTCTGATTGTATAACTTTTAATTTGTCATCTAAAGGTTATAATGTTGTTAAGTTTATTCCTTATGGGCCCATCGAAGATGCTATTCCTTTCTTGTTACACAGAGCAGAAGATAATCCTGATATTACTTGCAAAACACTAAGAGATATAGAAATGGTGAAAATGGAATTGAATAGAAGGAAATCTTTACAGGCCGTTTAGTTGATGAGTAAACCGTCTTGCATAATGAGTTTTCTATCTGCCATTTTGGCTAAATCGGTATTGTGAGTTACTATTACAAAGGTTTGATTGAATTGTTCTCTCAGGTCAAAAAACAACTGATGCAGTTCGTTTGCATTTTTGGAATCTAGGTTGCCAGACGGCTCGTCTGCAAATATCACCGCAGGATTGTTTATAAGTGCTCTTGCTACGGCAGCTCTTTGTTGTTCCCCACCCGACATCTGCGAAGGCAAACTATTTATTTTATCTTTTAGCCCCAGTGTTTCGAGTAGTTCTATTGCACGCTTTGTTGAATCGTTTTTGTTTCCTGCTATATATGCAGGCATTAGTACATTTTCTAGCGCCGTAAATTCACCTAAAAGGTTGTGAAACTGAAAAATAAAACCCAATTGCTGGTTTCTAAAGCTTGCAATTTCATTTTTTTTCAGTTTGTTGATATTTTGGTTGTTAATGAATATTTCTCCGCTATCGGGTTTGTCAAGTGTTCCTAATAGTTGCAATAAAGTGCTTTTTCCCGCACCTGATGCACCTACTATTGAAACTATTTCACCTTTTTGAATGTGAAGGTCTATACCTTTCAGTACCTCTATATTTTCGTAATTTTTTCTTAGCTGAATGGTTCTGAGCATCTTTTAAATTGCTTTTGGGTTTAATAAATTTAAAATGGCAGTTTCACTTTTATCGAAATCAAATAATGCAACTGTATCTTTCATCATTGCTACTATTTGTTCGTTACATAAATTACCTATGCTCCCTTCGTGTGTATGGTTTAGGTTTCTATTGGGTGAATAGCTGTTGCTATTTATTTCGTTTCCAATTATTTTGTAAGCTTCTCTGAAAGGAACCCCACTTAATACCAACTTATTGACTCTCTCTACCGAAAATAATAAATCATATTTTGGGTTGTCTAATAAATTTTCAACTACATTGATATTAGAGAGCATGAAATAAGTGATATCTAGACAATCTAATATTTCTGTAAAAGCAGGCATTATCAGTTCTTTCAGAATTTGCATTTCACGGTGATATCCAGAAGGTAGGTTACTCATTACTAGCATTATATCATTGGGTAATGCTTTTAGTCTGTTACATTTTCCTCTTAAAAGTTCGGCAACATCAGGGTTTTTTTTGTGTGGCATTATAGAACTACCAGTGGTCATTTCGTCTGGTAATTTTATAAATCCAAAATTTTGAGAATTATACAAGCAAATATCCATTGCCATTCTTGATAGGGTAGAGGCTATTTGTGCAATTGCCGATGCTGCAAATAGTTCGGTTTTCCCTCTTGACATTTGGGCGTAAACTACATTATAATGCAAGTTGTCGAAACCTAACAGTTGGGTGGTCAATGTTCTGTTTAATGGAAAAGATGAGCCATAGCCAGCACCCGAACCCAATGGATTTTTGTTGGCTATTTTATAAGCAGCCAATAGCATTTGAGTGTCATCTATTAGACTTTCTGCGTATGCTCCAAACCACAGTCCAAAACTTGAGGGCATGGCTATTTGCAAATGCGTATATCCTGGCAAAAGTACATCTTTGAAGCGATTGCTCAAGTCGATGAGTAAGCCAAATAATTTATCGGTTGCTAATGTGGTTTTTTGTAATTCAGAACGTGTGTAAAGTTTTAAATCTACCAAAACTTGGTCGTTACGTGAACGTCCCGAATGGATTTTTTTGCCAGCTTCGCCCAATTTTCTAGTAAGTAAAAGCTCTACTTGCGAATGTACATCTTCGATACCTTCTTCTATTTCGAAACTGTCATTTATAGTGCTTTGGTAAATGTCTATCAACGATTTTTGGATGTCTAGCCATTCGTTTTTTTCGAGCAAACCAATGCTTTCGAGCATTTGAGTGTGTGCCAAAGAGCCTAAAACGTCAAATGGTGCCAGTAAAATATCAAATTCAGGGTCACGACCTACTGTAAATTTTTCTATTTTTTCGTTTACCGAAACATTGTCTTTTTGCCAAAGTTTGTTCATCTGCTTTACTATAATTTAGGCTTCAAAATTGAAGATTTTGGTTTGTTTTTTGAGAAGCACAAAATTGCAAATATTCCATTAGAAACCATATTTTTATTTTAAAAATTGTTTTCTTTTTGAAAAAATATTATATTAATATTTAATACACTTAAATAAAAAAATATTGTGATTGACCTAGAAAAAGAACGTTTAGAAATATTAAAAAAATACCGCAAACTACTCAGAGCGGCCAAACCTATGTTGCAAGAAAATGATGCTAAGTTGATAAAAAAAGCATTTTTGATAGCAGCAGACGCACACAAAGAAATGCGTCGAAAGTCGGGAGAGCCTTATATTTATCATCCACTGGCGGTTGCTCAGATTTGTGTGGAAGAAATAGGATTGGGTACTACATCTATTATTGCTGCATTGTTGCACGACGTAGTAGAGGACACCGCTATACCATTGTCGGAGTTAGAAGATATATTTGGAGATAAAGTAGCTCTTATTATAGATGGTTTAACCAAAATAGATGGTGTTTTTGAGCTTGGAACGTCAGCCCAAGCCGAAAATTTTAGAAAAATGTTGCTTACACTTACCAAAGATGTAAGGGTGATTTTGATAAAATTGGCAGATCGTTTGCATAACATGCGTACACTCTCAAGCATGGCTCAAGAAAAGCAATTGAAAATTGCCTCAGAGACTTTTTATTTGTACGCACCTATAGCACATCGACTGGGTTTGCATGGCATAAAAACTGAATTGGAAGATTTATGTCTGAAATATACCGAACCAGCTATTTATAAAAAAATTGCCAAACAGCTTTCTGACACCAAAACCAATCGTGACAGTTTTATAAACAATTTTATAAAACCGTTAGAAAAAGATTTGAACAAAACGGGTTTTAATTATGTCATAAAAGGCAGGCCGAAGTCTATTTATTCCATCCACAAAAAACTGATAGACTCAAATATTCCTTTTGAAGAAATTTACGATTTATTTGCTGTACGTATCATTTTAGATGTGCCACAAGAGTTAGAAAAGTCGGCATGTTGGCAGGTGTATTCTATGGTTACCGACCATTATGAGCCCAATCAAGCAAGATTAAAAGACTGGGTAACACGACCAAAATCAAATGGTTATGAGTCGTTGCATATTACAGTGATGAGTTCGGCAGGTAAAAAAGGTCGCTGGGTGGAAGTGCAGATTCGTACCAAAAGAATGGACGAAATTGCCGAAAAAGGCTTTGCAGCACACTGGAAATACAAAGGCAATGAAACCCGTACCAGAAAAGGTTTCGATACATGGCTTACTCAAATCAGCGAAGCATTGGCAGCTCCAGACAAGTCTGCCGTAGATGTAGTAGACGAAATTCGTAGCGGATTGGCAAATGAAGAAGAAGTGTTTGTTTTTACGCCTAAAGGACTGTTGATTCCTTTGCCTAAAGGTGCTACAGGTTTGGATTTTGCTTTCGAAATACATACAGAAGTTGGTGCAAAGTGTATGGGCGTAAAGGTAAACGGTAGGCTGGTACCTCTTAGCCATAAGTTGAGCAATGGAGATCAAGTAGAAGTAATTACTGGGCCCAAACAAACCCCCAAAGAGGGTTGGTTGAAAATGGTAGTGACCTCTAAAGCCAAAAGCAGAATCAGGGATTTTATCAAAGAAGAAAATAAGCAACATCTTGTAGTTGGGCGTGATATGATAGAGCATCGCCTTAAAATATTAGGAATAGCACCACTTACACTAGAAGTTACCAATCAATTGAGGGCTTTTTTTAATGCCAAAGATGCCAATGATTTGTTTTACCGATTTGGTAAAGGCTACATTCATCTGGAGGAACTCAAAAAATGGAAGTCTGCCAGGGAACTGCATGAACGCAAGCAAGCCGCCAAAAGTATTCAAGAGCCACTGTCGAATACCAAGCTTTTGTTGAAAGAATTGAAAAAATTGCATGGCGATCAAAAAGGTGTAGACGGGTTGCTTATTGGCGAAGATATGGATAAAGTAGATTATACTTTTGCCAAATGCTGTAACCCAATTTCTGGAGACGATGTTTTTGCTTTTGTGACCATCAATGAAGGGATAAAAATACATAGAAATGCTTGTCCAAATGCTACAGAGCTACTTTCTAGGCATGGCGATAGGGTAATGCAAGCCCAATGGACGAGCCAAGTGATTATGTCGTTTACGGCAGATTTGCATATAAAAGGTACAGACAGAATGGGTTTGATTTCGGATTTAACAACCATTATTTCCAGTGAACTCAATGTGAATATCGTAAATATGAATATCGGTGTAAACGATGGAATGTTTGTTGGTAAAATATCTTTGTTGGTACAAGATACCTTGCATTTAGAGTTGTTGTTGAGCCAGTTAGAGAAGGTTGCGGGTGTGGTTCAGGTTACACGTGAGTTATAGTTTTTGATACGGTTTACTAAAATATTGAGAGATTAAATGTTGAGTTTCTGAAATGCTCAGTTCGTCTGTATTTATGGCTAAATCATATTGTAAAGGCAATTCATATTTTTGGCTAATGCCTGTGAAATTTTTTAAATAGTTAGGATCGTTAGGAGGAAGAAAAGCTCTTTGGTAAAAACCTTTGGTGTCTCTTTTTTTTAAAGTTTCTAAAGTGCAATTTACCCAAATGGTCATACAATTTTGAAACTCAGTCTTTATTTTTTTTCTTACACTTTCAAATGGATTGATGATTGATAAAATAATAAAATCGTGGTTTGCCGAATTGTTTTTTGCGAAAGCGATTATTCTGTTTAGATTTTCAAATCTATCTGTTTCTGAAAAACCCAAATCTGTACAAAATTTTTTTCTAAAAATATCACCATCTATAATGCTTACGTTGAAGCCATTTTGTTGTAAAGTGTTTTCAATAAAACCAGCAATGGTAGTTTTGCCAGCACCAGACAAGCCTGTAAGTTGTATTAAAATCATTTTTATGCCAAAAAAATGGTGACGTTAGTTAATTTTACACAAATATACATTTTCGAACACAAACAAAATAAACACATTGAAAATAGCACTTATTTGTAATACCACAGCCGCTTTTCCCCTGATAAGTTGGCTTAGAGGACAACAATTGTTGGCTGCAATAGGTATAAATGAACAGCAAACCGATTTTTCGCAAGATTTACGCCAGATAGCACAACAAATCAATCAAAACATAACTGTATTGAGGCGTGAAAATCTAAATAATGATTTAATAGGTTTTGTGCAATCATCGCAAGCAGACTTAGTGCTGGTGCTGGGTTGTCCTTTCAAAATACCAGCTAGTGTTTTGACGTTACCGAAGTATGGTTTTTTTAATATTCATTTTGGAAGCTTGCCTAAATATGCAGGTGCTGTACCAGTTTTTTGGCAAATAAAAAATAGAGAGCCACAGTGCCAACTCACTATTCATAAAATGAACGAAAAGTTTGATGCTGGCGATATAGCAATAGAAATACCATTTGATTTACATAAAAATCAGATTTACGGAGCCATAGAAGTGATGTTTGGATATGCTACAATCAATGGTGTTTTTCAGTTGATAAATGCTCTTTTAGGCGGAACACTTACACTGAAAGCACAGACGAAAGTAAGTGAGCAATACACTAAACGCCCTCAAATGCAAGACATGATAGTTGATTTCAAAAATATGAGTGCGGCAGAAATCGTAGCATTGGTGAAAGCTTGCAATCCATGGAATAAAGGAGCTGCTGTAAAATTCAAAGGTGCATTTTTGAAAATTTTAGAAGCTAAAACAGTAATTGCAGCAGAAATTAAAGCTTTGCCAGGTAATATAATTCTTATAAATTCTTCGGAAATACATGTAGCCTGTCTCGGCGATGAAACCTTAATAATTCAAGCCATTTATACCGAACAAGGCTATATGGTCGGCGAAAATATGGCTACTTTGGGTTTTAAAATAGGAGATACGCTGGGTTGATTGCTATTTTTTGTAGCAGTATTTGGTTTTATTTTAGTATTTTTGATGTTCCTTGAATTTCTTACCAAATTTTAAAAGAATGACACTCTGTAAAGTCTGTAATAGTAAATCTGAAATTATTTTCGATAAAATTATTCTAAACAAATATAAATCTAATTATTATAAATGTACAAAATGCTCGTTTGTTCAAACAGACGAACCATTTTGGTTTGAAGAATCGTATTTGTCTGCAATAACATCTTTAGATATTGGATTACCTCAGCGTAACCTTGACTTAAAAGAAGATACTCGGAAAATTATAAATAGTTGCTTTTCTGAAGCAAAATTATTTTTAGATTACGCCGGTGGCTATGGCTTGTTTGTTAGATACATGAGAGATCAAGGTTTTGATTTTTACAGACAAGATGATTATTGTGAGAATCTTTTCGCAAAGCATTTCGATGTTTTGGATACGGATTATAAAAAATTTGACGTAGTTACAGCATTTGAAGTATTTGAGCATTTTAGAAATCCAATAGAGGAAATAGAAAAAGTTTTAAAGTATTCTGATACTATAATTTTTTCAACGGAACTTTTGCCTAGTAACAATACAGACATTGAAAATTGGTGGTACATTACTAATGAAACAGGACAACATATTGCATTTTATTCAGAAAAAACGATGCGATTTATTGCTGAAAAATTCAATTTAAAGTATTACAACAAAAACAATTCTCTGCACATTTTTACATCTAAGTCTCTTACTACATTGCAATTAAAATTCGCATTTAAAAAGGTTAGAAAATACTCTTTGAGCTATTTTAAAGGTAAGTTTTATGGTGTAAATAGTAAAATAAAAAGAAACTCACTGCTAGAGAAAGATTATAACTTTATTAAAAATAACCTATACAAATAAAAAATAAATGAAAATTTTGCTTGATTCTCAAATATTCGATATTCAGAAATATGGAGGTATATCTAGATATTTTTTTGAAGTTTTTTCAATTTTGTCAGATAAAAAAGATGTAGACATAGTTTTGCCTATTTATAAGACAGAAAATGTTGTTATAAAAAACTCTAAATTTATGATTCAAAAAAAAACAATCAGTCTGATTTTTTTTGAAATGCTCTCTAAACTAGGAATTAGCACAAAAACAAGATTGAGAAATATTACTAAAAAACAATTATATCTAAATTTTGAGGATAAATCATTTGATGTTTTCATGCCAACGTATTACGATACAGCTTTTTTGGAGAAAATAAACGGTATGCCATTTGTTTTAACGGTATATGATATGATTCATGAGAAGTTTTCTGAATATTTTGAGAATGATTCTTTGAATGTAGTGGCAAATAAAAAATTACTCATAGAGAAAGCGTCTAAAATTATTGCAATTTCAGAAAGTACCAAAAACGATATTTTGACTTTTTATCCTCATATACCAAGCTCAAAAATCAAGGTAATTTATCTAGCGAGTTCTATCAAAATAGAGAAAAGTTTGCAAATGGAATTACCCGAAAAATATATTTTATTTGTCGGCAATAGAGAGAATTATAAAAACTTCAATTTTTTTGTAGAATCTGTTGCTAAACTTCTGCAAGAAGATAAATCTTTGTATTTAATTGCTGCTGGTGGTGGAGTTTTCAAACAACACGAATTGGAATTTATTGAAAATTTAGGTTTGAAAGGCAAAGTTTTACAAGTCAGTTTTGAAGAAGACCAATTAGGTTTTTTGTATAATAGGGCAAAATGCTTTGTATTTCCGTCATTATACGAAGGTTTTGGAATTCCTATTTTAGAATCTATGCTTTGCGGTTGTCCTGTTGTATTAGCAAATCATAGCTCTTTCCCTGAAGTAGCAGAAGACGCAGGTGTATATTTTGATGTGAATTCTAGTGATGATTTACTACTGAAAATTAAAATGCTAATCGATAACGACGATATTAGAGCCAATTATATCGCTAAAGGTTATAGTCAAGCAAAGAAATTTAGTTGGGAAGCCACAGCTAATCAACATTTAGAAGTTTTTGAAAATTTAAAACTTTTGTCTGTAAAATAAACAGTATTGACTACTATTTTTTATTGTATTGAAATTGTTTGTCGAATTGAACTTTTTCGAAATCCTTACTTTCTGGCAGTCTGAATTCATAGTTTTGCAAGGCTTGTAATTCTATTTTTGCAGATGCACTAAATTTCAAGTCCATTAAGTGTCCTCCAATAGATTTGTTGTCTGCCAAAAAATGAAAATGATAACCAGTTGTGTTGATATTACCAATGTAAGCAGGGCAATAAAATCCTATTAAAGTGCCTTTAATGTTAGTGCCTTTGAAGACAGGTCTTGCTGGTATCAGTACATCTAGTCCTTTGGTAAAGGGTGGCTCTTGCTTGTGTAACCCGCCCAGCGTAATGTTTTCAAACTCTCCATATATTTTAAAAGCATAAAAAACGTTTGGAGTAGGTATTTTTTTATTCAGTTCTTTCCTTAAAATGTCATAGTTTTCGATGTTTTCTAATGTGAAAGAATCTGTTGGTTTAAAAAAAGTGGCATCTGCATAAATAATTGTATCGTTTTTTTGACCAACAGTTATGCTGCCATCTTCTCTTACACGGTAGGCTACGCCATCTATCATTACCAGTTCGCCATCTAGTTTGTCAAAAGAACCTAAGCCAATATTCCCTTTTTGATGCAATTCTCCGATGGTCATATTCCCTTCGAAAACTTTATTTACAAAAGCACCCCAAATATTATATTGAAAAAAAGTTTTTTGACTTTCGGTGATTTGTGTTGTTGATTTACAGGATATTAAGGTGATACTTATAGAAAATAAAAATATATTTAAACTTGTTTTGAAACCCATGAAAATTCTATTTTTTAACATTTTTATGCGAGATTGATTGAACTGAAAATATTTTTTTATTGAATACGAAATTTACAATTTTTCTACTAAACCATTCAATTTTTCATACAAATCCTTCACTGTATTTTGGTATTCAGGAATGGTGGTACTTATAGCTGGTTCTTTAAAAATCTGGTTGGGCATTTTGCTATGAAATTTGCTTCGCTCTGTGATTTTTTCTTTGAATTCTTCACTGAAATGAAGTTTTAAAAACTCTTTTATTTGGTTTAAATTTTCTAACAAACCATTGTTATAATTTACAAAAATACAGTTTTTGTCAGAGTCTATTATTTTTAAATATTCATTAAAGTAGCTTTCTAATACTTTGCTGATGTATTCAGGTTTAGAAAGTTTTAGGCTTTCTGTGAAGTCGAGGCCAAACAAATCTATTTGAATAATGCCAGGTGAAGCGTGCATGCCGCTATTTTTTTCTTGCGATCGTATTACTTCGCTTGGGTTTCTGTACGAAAATATAAATGGCGTATTTGGATATAATTGCCTTAGTTTTTGGTAATAGAAAATATGCCAGCTATCTAGTTTAATGAAAAAATTTTCTTCATTTCCAGAACGTTTTTTTCCTAATAATTTTATACAAGATTTTATAGCATTGTTGATTTCTGTTTCTGTTTTTAGACTGCTTTTATAAGCTACATTTCTTATTATTTCGTCTAAAATAGGAGCTTCCGAAACTACTATGTTTTGTTCATCCAAAGAAAGCAATTGTGCCAGCAAAGTAGAGCCACATCTCGAAATGTGAAATATAAAAGCTGTTGGTTCTAGGTGTGGAATGTTTTCGGAAAAATCGTTTATTCCATCAAAAGTAGTACATGATTTTTGTATGTTTCTATTGATTTCTAAACGTCTACATAATCCCGTAGTTTCTTCAAAGAAAGGTTCTGTAAATCTATTCTCTCCCAAATATAACCATTGGCACAAAATATCATTAGTTTCTTGATAATCAAGCTTGTACGGAATCCAATTTTTTAAAATATAGTCTTTCATATTGTACCATTTATTAAGTTTTCTATCAGTTTTTTTGCTGTAGGTGTGTTTATCTGTTTCAGATTTTCTATTACTAATTGTTTAGTTTTTTCGTCTAAATTATCATTACTTTTTAAGCTCAAATCATAGCCATGTTTTTCAAAAAGTTGGTCGCTCCACTGGTTTCTTATGCCATCGATTACCAAATGGATGCGGTCTTGATTGCCATTGTTGGCTACAAAATGGGTAAGATTGAAATTGGCATACCAGCAGTCACCCTCTTTCATTGCCAAGGTTTGGTTGTTGAGGGTAAACACCACATCGCTGTTGGTTTGAACGGGAATGTGTATTCTAAAAAAACCGTCTTCATAACCTGCATCTGGGTCTTTATGGGCTTTTATGTAGCTATTAGGCGACAGCGAAAGCAATCGTACAGACTCTAAAGGGCACTGAAAATTGGTAATTATTTCTTTGAAATAATGGCATTCGTCAAGTAGTTGGGTGTCTTTGTATGTGGCGTTTGCTTGCGATGAAATATCCGATTCGTTACCCGATATAGACCTCAAAGCTATACTTGACCAATGTCCTGTAAAATCGTTTTGGTTGAAATGTAAGGGCCACTTGTATTTTTGACAATTTTTTAAATCTGATTTTAGTTTTACAACATCATATTGCAGGTTAAATTTTATAAAATCCATGGTGTGTTATGAATGATTTTTTTAAAGATTTATTCAATCTGTTTTAATTTTCAAATGTATAAATTTTAATATTGATTCTAATTAAGAATAAATACTTTTTTTGATTTTACTTTTCAATACACTTGATTATTAGTGTGTTACATCTATTTTTAGTGTTTAATTTATTTGTAATTTGAATAATAAATGTTTAGATTAGTATAAATAAGGAAATTGATTTTCTTGATTAACACACTATTAGCATAAATACATTTTTATAGATAAAGCTATTTTTTTATTTATAAATTTCAAATACATAACACACTAAAAGGCTATAATTTATAGCTAATTTTTAATACAAATGGGACCAATCGCTATTCCCCAGCTACTCACTTTGGGAGAGTTGGAAGAAATAAGTATTTTAATATCGAAAAGCAATTTTCAAGATGGCTCTACAACGGCTTCTCTTGGTGCTCAACAGGTCAAACAAAACTTACAAATACCTAATTCTGATACTCAAACCCTGCCTCGTGTCAAAGAAATCCTCACTCATGCATTAGATAATAGTCCTCTGTTTCAAATATACTCACTTCCCAAACACATTTATCCTATCATTGTAAGCAAATACCTAGAAAATATGAATTATGGTTGGCATATAGATAGTCTAGTAATGGGTACTCCTGCTATGCGAACAGATTTGGCAATGACTGTTTTTTTGTCAGACCCAGCAAGTTACGAAGGTGGCGAGTTGCTTATCAATAGTACTCAAGGCGTTAGTTCTTATAAACTAAATAAAGGAGATGCCATAGTGTACCCATGCAACTTTTTACATTGTGTAAACCCAGTAACCAAAGGAGAAAGAGTAGCCGCAGTAACGTGGGTGCAAAGTCAAGTAGCTTCGGTAGAGCAAAGGCAAATTTTGTTTGAACTCAACCAATTACATGGTATGCTTTATAGCAACGCACCCAATTCTATGGAAAGTAATCTTTTGCTCCAAACCCACAGTAATCTTTTAAGAATGTGGGTACAAATTTAATTTTTTAGAAACAAGTATTTTTTAACCATCTATTACAAATGATAAATAATAGTCGTAGAACTTTTTTTAAAAGCGCTTCGATTTTTGCTTTGGGTCTTGGCTTGGCACCTTTGATAGGGAAATCAGCTTCCAAAAACAAACAATCGATTAACAATTTTAGCAAAGGAAATAGCAAACGTTTAAGGATATCGGGTCAAGTTCTTAATCAGTTTTCAGAAGCAAAAGCCCACTCAAGTATAGAATTTTGGCATAATAACATAGAAACGAATGAAGAGAATTTTACGTATAAAGGTACTTTAAAAACCGACGAATTGGGAAATTTTAGTTTTGAAACAGATTTTCCAGAAAAACATTTTACAGAAGGACAGCCATTGATGAGAAGACTTTTTTTGAAAGTACAAGGCAAGGATGAGAATCAATACACCACTCAATTACTGTTTAACGGATTGGGAAAAGCATTTATCGATAATCAATATTTTGAACAAATGTCTTTTTTAGAAACAATAGATTTACCCAAAACAGACTGGAGCAACGATGACTTAGTAAAAGTGAAATTTAATATTTATATCAATTCTAAAATTTCGTAATTATGGATCCATACCTGGCAGAAATCAGAATATTTGCTGGCAACTTCGCACCAAGAGGCTGGCTTTTATGTAATGGTTCTTTACAGTCTATATCACAAAATTCAGCGTTATTTTCTCTCTTAGGTACTAACTATGGCGGAGATGGTATAACTACATTTGGGTTGCCAAATTTTAATAGTAGAATATCAGTAGGAACATTTCAAGGGCCAGGATTATCCTACTATGCTTTAGGTGAAATGGCTGGCTCTCAAAACCAAACAATGTTAGTGAGTAACATGCCAGCGCATGTTCATGGAATGATGGCTTCTTCAGAAGCTCCAACATCGAGTGCGGCTAACGGTAACTATTTGGCAAGCGGAGAAACACAGCCTAATATTTATGCAAATACGGCGGGAGCTAATGTAAATATGGGTTCCGCTGTGGCAGCTACTGGAGGGAATTCACCTTTTGGAATCTTGCAACCAACCATTGCTATAAACTATATTATTTGTTCAGAAGGTATATTCCCTTCTAGAAATTAAAAAAATATTTTCACACAAAAATCAATACGATCATGGAAGGAACTATTGGAGAAATAAGAATGTTTGCAGGCAATTTTGCACCTAAAACTTGGTCATTTTGTAGTGGGCAAATAGTGAGTATAGCACAAAACACAGCATTGTTTTCAATTTTAGGAACAACTTACGGAGGAAACGGAACTACAACTTTTGCATTACCCGATTTCAGAGGCAGAGTGCCAGTAGGAGTAGGGCAAGGGGCAGGTTTAAGTTATTATGCTTTAGGGCAAATGTCAGGTGTCGAAAATGTAACTCTTTTACAATCAAATTTGCCTGCACACACACATTTAATGACAGGTACTTCAGCTGGGCCTACACAAAGTTTAGCTTCAGGAGGTATTTTAGCTTCTTCGTCTAGAACAGTACCAATGCCTTCAATATATGCTACCTCTGGAAGCACTGTAGTGCCCATGGCTTCGCAAACAACACCTGCTGGTAATAATATGCCAGTGAGTATTGTACAGCCATATTTAGCGATGAATTTTATTATTTGTATGTATGGTATTTATCCATCACGTAATTAATTTTTTTAAAGAGAAGCATTGTTCCATTTTTGAATGAAGCTTCTCATTTTGAAATTGATTGAAAAAATCAATCTTCTTTAGAAAAAAAGAATATTTTAAATTTAAATTTTATTAAAATGAAAAAAAATATACACTTTAATCAAAGCGATTTTCTCGGAGTAAGAAAATTGCTGTTATGTCTGCTCGTTTTCTTGCCCTTACTAAACTATGGGCAAACTACAGCCACTGAAAGTTTTGAAGGCGAAACGACTTTCAATGTGTATGACAATGCATTTTCAGAGTCAGGAATAAATTTTGAAGTTACGGGAACTAGGATGAGGGTAGCATGGGGGCAAGGATTTGGCTCAAATGGATCAGCAGTTTATTTTGAAACAACAACATTAATAAACCATTCAAATCAAAATATTGGAGGTTTTAGAATTACCAACGCAGCTACATCATTCAAAATTAACTCTTTTGCCTGCTGGACAAGTAATGATATAGATTTATTGGTACACAATTCGGGAACAGTTACTTTCATAGGTACAAAACCTGATGGAACTACCGTTTCTGCAACAAGAAACATAGTACCTCTTCCCAATGGTTTAGACTATCATGAAGGAATTACTTTTGCAGGCACAGCTCTTGAAAATGTTCAATTGATCAAGCTTGAGTTTCAATTGCCATCAAATTTGCTTTATTTTTCTATAGACAATATCAATTTTACAACAGCTCCTATAGTAAGTAGCCAATATTCTATCAATGATGTAAGTGCTATTGAAGCAAACTCTGGTACGAATACGCATACTTTTACGGTATCCAGAACAAATTCTTCGGCGACAGGTAGTGTTACAGTAAACACAGCAAATGGAACTGCTACTTCTGGAGTAGATTACACCGCTATAAGCAGTCAAGTTGTAAATTTTGCTATAGGTGAATTGACTAAAACAGTAAATGTAACAGTAAATGGAGATGTAAGTCTTGAACCCAACGAAACCTATTTTGTAAATCTTACTTCTCCAGTAGGTGGCACTTTACTGGATGCTCAAGGAGTTGGCAATATATTAGACGACGATGCCGTGACAGAAACTTTTGAAGGTGAAACCAATGGCGGAGCTACATTCTCACAAAATGGTATTTCTTTTAGTGCTACTCAAGATTTGAAAGTATATACTGCTGCAACATTTGGAAGTGGTTCGTCAAACTCGTGGTTGCATTCTACTATAGGTAATGGTGGAAACGCCGCAAGTACTGGTAAAATAAATATTACAACTGGAAATAGAGCTATAAAATTGATAAGTTTTGATGCTTGGACATCAAATGCTGATGGAAACAATGGTTTTGCAACCGGAGTAGTACGTTTGATAGGTACTAAATTAGACGGAACTACCGTTCAAGCAGATTTTACCGTAACACCTACTAATAATACAGGTACAGGTTGGCAACAAAATATTTCGTTTGCATCAACACCTTTCAACAACCAATTGATAAAAGCTATAGAGCTTGTTGTGGTAAGTGGCATAAATTATATTTCGGTAGATAATATTAAGTTTTCTTCAGAAATATTAGCTCCTGAAATAGATGTTGTAGATGCTGGAAATGTAGCTATAGCTAATGGTTCCAATACAGCATCTGCTTCCAATAATACCCAGTTTGGAAATGTTTGTGCTGCAGGTACGGGCTCTATTTCTAAAACGTATACCATCAAAAATACAGATGTTTCAGGTACTTTAAATTTGTCAGGTTCGCCAATTGTGAGTATCACAGGAGCAGATGCCAGCAGTTTTTCTGTTTCTACTCAGCCAAGTGCTACCGTGAGTCCTTCGGGAAGTACAACTTTTACAGTGGCTTTTGATCCGACTATTTCTGGTGTAAAAAATGCAACTATTTCTATAGTAAATGACGATGCAAACGAAAATCCGTACACCTTTGCTATTCAAGGAACTGGCAATGCATCCATTACGGCTACTTTTAATGCTGTAAATCCTATTTGTTCGGGAGCAACTTTAGCTCCATTGCCAACTACTTCAACCAATAGCGTTACAGGTACTTGGTCACCAGCATTGAGTAATACTGCATCAGGAACCTATACTTTTACGCCAACAGCAGGTCAATGTACTACAGGTACATCATCATTGAGCGTAACTGTAAATCCATTAGTTACTGCTACTTTTAATGCTGTAAATCCTATTTGTTCGGGAGCAACTTTAGCTCCATTGCCAACTACTTCAACCAATAGTGTTACAGGTACTTGGTCACCAGCATTGAGTAATACTGCATCAGGAACCTATACATTTACGCCCACAGCAGGTCAATGTACTACAGGAACATCATCGCTGAGCGTAACCGTGAAGCCTTCAGTGTCAAAAGCGCATGTAAACAATGCTGTTGCTGTATCTGGTGATGGATTGAGCTGGGCTACAGCTTTTAAAAATCTTCAAGAAGGTTTGAATGCTTGCTCGGTAACAGAGGTTTGGGTAGCAGAAGGGAAATATCTCCCTACCGAGGATGAATTTGGAAATTCTAGTCCAATAGATGTTCGTTCAAAAACATTTATGATGAAAAATGGTGCCAATGTGTTTGGTGGATTCCCAGCTTCAGGAAATCCAGTTATTGGAGATAGAAATCCAAAGGATTACGTAACTACTTTATCTGGTGATTTTAACAACGATGACGTTGTAACAGGTACAGGAGCAACTTTGAATATTAACAATAATTCTGAAAACGCCTATCACGTAGTTGCAGTTGGTGAGTCTATTACTGCTATTACTCAAATAAATGGTCTTACTATTGAAGGTGGCAACGCTGACGATTTAAATTTCATTTCATTTTTGAATTTATCTTCAGGTTTCGATGGTCAAAATGGAGGAGCGGTTTTCTTGGCAAATAACCCTGCAGAATTTCAAATAAAAAATTGCATTTTAAAAAATAATTCAGCTTTTGAGTATGGAGGTGCTATTTATTCAGCTTCAAGTTCAAACTTAAATCTCACAGAATCTGTACTTACAAATAACAAAGCAAATTATGGTTCTGGTATTTATACCTATCAAAATACAGCCTTGGATATTTCAAAATCTGTAATGATAGGTAATCTTGCTAATATTTCTGCAAGTGCTATGTTTTTTACATTTGGAAATAATAACGTTGTGTCCAATACCGATATCTTGAATAACCACGTTTCTGTGTTTGAAGGAAGTGTTTGTGCTGCGACACTTGCAAGTGCAACAATAGTGAACTCAATAATTTGGGGGAACACTGGTGATGGTAACACTAGCTTAGAAGAATTTTTTGGAGGAGCTTTCGATATACAATACTCAGATATTGAAGGTTCAAGTGTGTATCCTGGTGTAAACAATGTGTTAGTAAATCCAGGATTTAAAAATGCAAATAACCCTATAGGTGATGATGGAAAATGGCTAACCGCTGATGATGGTTTGATGCTAAAAACTTGTTCGCCATTAGTAGACGTTGCATTGGATTATCATCCAACAGATATTTTAGGTAATCCAATGGTAGATGTGCTAACAGTAGGCGGTGCATCGATAACCGATATTGGTGCATACGAAAGCCAAATTGCCAATATTTATAGCTTGTTGATGGATACAGATTCTTTGTTTCAAGATGTAAATAACAATGTTTTTGTAAACTCAGATTGTGAATTAGCTGCTAAAATTTTACCAATAGGAGGCTCTACAGCAGTCAATAGCGATGTAAAAGTGAAAGTATTTGTGAGTGCCACAAGTTCACCAAATTATTTACGTCGTCATTACGAAATTACACCGACTGTCAATCCAAATACTGCAACAGCATCCGTAACATTGTATTTTACCCAAGCCGATTTTGATGCTTACAATGTAAGCAACGCATTGAAATTACCAACCGGACCAACAGACGGTTTGAATAAATTAAACCTTAAAATTGTTAAATTTTCAGGTGTATCTAGCAATGGTTTCCCTTCGGGTTATCCTTCAGAGCCAGTTACAATAATACCAGATACTAGCAAAATAGTTTGGAACGGAGCGTATTGGTCAGTAACTTTTGATGTATCAGGTTTCTCAGGTTTCTTTGTGAACACACCAAGTGCCGCACCATTATCGGCAAGCTTGGCTAGTTTTACAGCCAAAAAGAACAGTTCGAAGAGTAATATTTTGGTTTGGAACGTAACCAACGAAACAGACTTTAAAGGCTACGAAATAGAAAAAAGTACAGACGGTAAGCTATTCGAAAAAGTAGGTTTTGTACAGGCTAACCATTCACCTAGCTATAAGTTTGTAGACAATAATGTGTCTGCCAATGCCAATTATTATCGCTTGAAAATGATTAATACAAACGAAACTTGGGTACATTCAAGAATCGAATACGTAGAAAATGGAACTGAAAATACAAGAGTAAGTCAAGTATATCCAAATCCAGTATCAGGCAAGCAGATAAGAATAGACATTGAAAGCAATGAAGATAAAATTCTTCAAACGCAAATAGTAGACATCTTGGGCATGCAGTATTTGGCCAAAGATATCAAAGTACAGGCAGGCATCAATAAAGTAATCATTGATTTGCCAAACTTGTTATCTAAAATATACTTTATTCGTCTAAAAGATCAATCAGGAAAAGAATTTGTACGTAAGTTTAGCTTGAAATAGTTTTTAGATTTTTTAATAAACACTTAAAAACAAGAGGTTGCCTACATAAATGGGTAGCCTTTTGTTTTTTATTCTAACTTTGAAAAATGCAATTATTTTCAATAACACGTCTCTTTTTAATATTGTTGATAATATTTGTAACAAAAAATTAACATTTCGATAAACCTATTTTTATTTTTTGGAATAAATTTTGTATTAACTAAAATAAAATTTGCATAAATATAATAGATTACTGAAATTTGTAGCTTATTCTAAAATTTGTATATTTTTTAAAATAAATGAACAAAAAAAATACATATCCTTGTTTTTTATACTATTTACGCCCTCAATGCTTTAGGCGAACATTCACACGTAGAGTTTGATATATCATTCTTGCCCAAATAATGATTCAAATCATTAGCCATTTTAGCTTTCTTGCTATTTATTTAAAAAAATTTTCTCATTTTTTTTGAAATTGTAAGTGGAAAAAAATCAATCTACTGAAACATTAAAATATTCGTACAACGTACAAGTTGCCAATGAAACACACCTGCACTTAGCAGAAGTAATATGCAACGAAATGGCCGAATCGGCAAAAGCAAGAGGAACAGGTATCGCCAAGAGGTCTCCTGAATACCTTTGCGAAAAAATCACTGAAGGAAAAGCAATCATTGCCTTAGATACTGCGGGCGATTTTGTAGGTTTTTGCTATGTAGAAACATGGGATCATGGTAAGTTTGTAGCCAATTCGGGGCTTATTGTAAAACCCGAATGGCGTAAATTTGGAGTAGCCAAAGCTGTTAAAGCACGAGCATTTGAGCTTTCAAGAACCAAATTTCCAGATGCCAAAATTATAGGACTTACTACTTCTTTGGCGGTAATGAAAATAAACTCAGAGCTTGGCTATGAACCAACCACATTCAGCGAATTACCAGTAAACGATTCGTTTTGGAATGGGTGTAAATCATGCGTAAACTATGACGTACTTACTCGTACCGAACGCAAGCATTGCCTTTGCACAGGAATGATATTTGACCCAGAGTGGGAAAAAAATAAAAAACAAAGAGAAGAAGAAAACGCCGATAACGGAAAAAAAGACATTTCTAACCACAATGAACATAGCCCTTGGGACTTCCTAAAAGATGTAAAAGTATTAGAGAGGCTCAAGTCTATTAAAGAAAAAATGTTTTTGAAATTTTCTAATTTAGCATAAACAATTTATTAAAATACAATAAGAAAAATATAGAAATAGTAGTATGATGTAAAATACTACTATTCATTTATAAATTAAAATTAGCCATGAACAAACCCAAAATTATATTAGCTTTTAGCGGAGGTCTTGATACATCTTTTTGCGTAAAATACCTTGCCGAAGACAGAGGATATGAAGTGCATTCTGCATTGGTAAACACAGGAGGTTTTTCAGAAAGCGAATTGAAAGATATCGAAGACAAAGCCTATAATTTGGGAGTAAGCAGCCATGTTACCTTAGATGTAGTAGATAAATATTACCAACATTGTATAAAATACATGGTGTTTGGAAACGTACTGAAAAACAATACTTACCCATTGTCAGTATCAGCAGAGCGTGTTTTTCAGGCAACAGCAGTGGCGGAATATGCCAATAAATTAGGTGCAAAAGCAATAGCACACGGTAGCACAGGAGCGGGTAACGACCAAGTGCGTTTTGATATGATATTTCAAATAATGGTGCCAGACGTTGAGGTTATCACGCCCATCAGAGATTTGAAACTTTCTAGAGAAGCCGAAATTGATTATCTAAAATCAAAAGGCGTAGTTCGTGACTGGAGTAAGTCTACTTATTCTATCAACAAAGGACTTTGGGGTACATCTGTAGGAGGAAAAGAAACGCTCACTTCATTAGGAGTTTTGCCTGAATCTGCATGGCCTACGCAAGTAACTGCCACAGCAGAAATTACAGTAAAACTACATTTTGAAAAAGGTGAAATCGTAGGCTTAAACGATAAGTTAATGCCGTCTGTTGATGCTATCAATACATTAACCGAAATAGCCGCACCTTTTGGCATTGGAAGAGATATTCACGTAGGAGATACCATTATTGGCATAAAAGGAAGGGTAGGTTTTGAAGCTGCCGCCCCAGTATTGATTATTAAAGCACATCATTTACTAGAAAAACACACCCTTACCAAACAACAATTGTTGTGGAAGCAAAATATTGGAGAAAGCTACGGAACAATGCTTCATGAGGGGCAATACTTAGAGCCTCTTATGCGTAATTTTGAAACATTTTTGACTGCCACTCAAGAAAATGTAACAGGTACGGTAAGCATTCAGTTAGCGCCATATAGGTATCAAATGATAGGTATAGAATCGCCATTCGATTTAATGTCGGCAGTATTTGGAACTTATGGTGAAATGAACAATGCATGGACAGGCGACGATGTAAGAGGTTTTTCTAAAATTTCAGCCAATCAAACCATGATTCATCGTAAGGTAAGTAGAAAATAAGTTTGAGTTAAATTATTGAAAATGACAAATATTAAAGTTGGAATTATAGGAGGGGCAGGATACACAGGCGGAGAGCTGTTGCGTATTTTAATACATCACCCAAATGTGACTATTGTTTATGTAAACTCAAAATCTCAGATTGGTAAGCCAGTAAGCGATACACACCTAGATTTATTGGGAGATACCGATCTAAAATTTAGTAATGACTTACATACTGAAATTGACGTAGTATTTTTATGCTCAGGGCACGGTGAGTCTGCTAAATTTTTAGCCAATAATCCCAATTTTTTGAACATAAAAATAATAGATTTAAGCACCGATTTTAGAGATCAAAGCCAAGGTTTTGTTTACGGATTACCAGAGCTTCAGCAAGAAAAAATTGCAAAAGCCAACTACATTGCCAATCCAGGTTGTTTTGCTACATCTATAGAGCTAGCATTGTTGCCATTGGCACAAAACCAGCTTTTGCAACAAGATGTACATATATCGGCGATTACAGGTTCTACAGGAGCGGGTCAAAGTCTCTCTGCAAGTACACATTTTTCGTGGAGAAATAATAATGTTTCTATCTATAAAGCATTTGAACATCAGCATCTTACAGAAATTGGTATGGTTGTAAATCATTTGCAATCTGGTTTCGATAAGTCATATAACTTTATACCTTACAGAGGCAATTTTACACGAGGAATTATGGCGAATGTATATACCAGTTTTCAAGGTACATTACAACAAGCAATAGCCATTTATGAATCATATTACCAAAATCACCCATTTGTAACCATCAGTGCCGAGCAAGCTATAGATTTAAAACAAGTAGTGAATACCAATAAATGCTTGTTGCAACTTACGCTAAAAAATGGCAATCTTTTGATTACTAGTGTGATAGATAATCTAACTAAAGGTGCTTCGGGTCAAGCAGTGCAAAATATGAATATACTTTTTGGTTTAGACCAAAAAACAGGCTTAAGATTGAAGTCTGTGGGATTTTAATACCATAATCACCATAAAAAATCTTTATTTTAAATAATTTTTAAACCTATGAATTATTTTAAGGTTGGCATATTGCTATTGTGTTTTTTTTCGTCATTTTCTCAAACCAAAGAAAAAGAATACAGTAGGAAAGGGGAGTTTTATTTTTTTTGGGGATACAATAGGTCTACTTATTTAGATTCTGATATTACATTTAAAGGAAAAGGCTACGATTTTACATTAAAAGACGTAGTTGCTAAAGATTTACCAGTACCTTTTTCAGTAAAAAGTTACTTTGACATTACAAGGCTATCTATACCTCAATACAATATGAGGTTTGGATATTTTATAAAAGACGATTTGTCTATTTCGTTTGGAACTGACCATATGAAATACATCATGGTAAATGATCAAATGTCTACTATCTCTGGAACAATTTCTGAAAAAGTATCAGAACCAGACATTGCTGTCAATCCAAATTATGTTGGAACATTTGAAAATCAACCATTCAAAATAGATTCAAAAGATTTTTTGACCTTTGAGCATTCTGATGGGTTCAATTATATACATTTTGAACTAGACAAATACGGTAATATTTGGCAATCAAAGAATGAAAAATTGGGTTTAGATTGGTTGGCGGGAGTAGGCACAGGTATTCTTTTGCCTCGTACAGATGCTAAATTGTTTGGTGTTGGAAAAAATAATCATTTCAAAGTAGCTGGCTATGGATTCTCAATAAAGACAGGTTTACGCTTTGATTTTAGTAAAAGATTCTTTTTACAGTCAGACTTCAAGGCAGGTTTTACCCATTTGCCAGATATAAAAACAACTAGCAGAGATAGCGATTATGCCAAGCAAAGTATTTGGTTTTTAGAATATTATGGTGCTTTGGGCTATAAATTTGGAAGATTTAGAAAAAATAAATAATTGTTTTTGATTATAAAAATATAACAAGCTATGGAGTTATTCAACGTATATCCTTTGTATGATATCACACCAGCAAAAGCACAAGGAAGCTATTTGTGGGATCAAAATGGCGTTAAATATTTAGATATGTATGGCGGTCATGCTGTTATTTCTATAGGACATTCGCACCCGCATTATGTCAAATCATTAACCGAACAACTTTCGCAACTCGGCTTTTATTCTAATTCAGTAAATATACCTATTCAGCAAAAACTAGCACAAAAGTTAGGTGAACTGTCTGATTGTCAAGATTATAATTTGTTTTTATGTAACTCTGGTGCTGAGGCAAACGAAAATGCCTTGAAACTGGCATCTTTTCATAATGGAAGAAAACAAGTAATAGCCTTTTCAAAATCATTTCATGGTCGTACCGCAGGAGCAGTCGCTGTTACTGATAATGCTTCTATTGTAGCCCCGATAAATGGCACAGAACACGTTACTTTCTTGCCATTCAATGACATAAATGCTTTGAAAAACGCCATTAGCGACCAAACTTGTGCCGTTATTGTAGAAGGAATACAAGGAGTAGGAGGGATAAATGTGGTTTCTGATGAATTTTTGATAGCTGCACGTCAATTTTGCGACCAAACAGGTGCTTTGTTGATACTAGATTCAGTACAATGTGGTTATGGAAGATCGGGTAAATTTTTTACACATCAATATACAAATGTAAAACCCGATTTGATTACAATTGCCAAAGGAATGGGCAATGGATTTCCAATAGGAGGGGTTTTGATTTTAGACAAAATAAAAGCAAAATTTGGTTTATTAGGAACCACCTTCGGAGGTAACCATTTGGCTTGTGCTGCTGCTTTGTCTGTGCTTGAAGTTATTGAAAATGAAAATCTTATACAAAATTGTCAGTTGCAAGGAGCATATTTAATGCAAGAACTTGCCAAAATAAATAACATAAAGGAACTCAGAGGAAAAGGGCTGATGATAGGAATAGAATTTGAACAGCCAGTAGATACTATCAGAGATACTTTGCTATTCAATTATAAAATATTCTGTGGTTATTCAGGTAAAAATACTTTGAGATTATTACCAAGTTTGGCAATTACAAAAACAGAATGTGATTTATTTTTGAATGCTCTTAAAGAAATTTTAAGCAAGTAGTATTAATTAAGATTGTCTTCTTTTTGGATTTTAGAAAATACATTTTTCCAAACGTTGGTATCATTGCAAACAAGATTTGATACTAGTTTTGTGTTATTTTCTTTCCATTTTTTATTGAAATTGTCGAAATATATTTTATTATCTGTATCACTTTTTAGCCACATTTCTAGTTCAATCATCTCTTCTTGGCTAGCTGTACCTGTAAAGTATTTAGAAAATAATATATAATTCAACTTTCGCATCAATGATAAATTTTTATTTCGAAATTTCATTTTGAAATTTCCTTTTTAAGGGTGTATATCTAATAATTAAAAAAATCTCAAAGCTAGAATTTTATTTAATGTCTAATACATAGTTAGTTATGGAATAGTTGAGATATTTCTATCGTTCTTTTATACTTAATATTGTTTAAATAGTCACAAATTATTTTAACTTTCGGAAAAATAAAATTGATAAATATCATATTATGTGTTGTTGTATGTAAACCAAAATTGTTTTTTTTTTATCAAATTTCATTACTATTTTGATATTTAATTGGAAAGTAGTTATTTTGTGCCAATTAAAAAAAAATTCTTATACTGTTAAACAAAAAACAGCTTACTCGAAAGGTATCTGTCCAATTATCCAAACTTCAATGGCAATTATTACAAAAATTAGAGAAAAATCAGGTATCGCAGCTGCAGCTATCGCAATCAGTTTGATATTATTTCTCATCGGGGATGATATTTTTAGAGGCAGCTCCAATTTTTTTGGAGGCACAGACAGAACTGTACTAGGTGAAATTTCAGGTGAAAAAATCAAAACCAAAGATTTTGATGCAAAGTTGCAAATAGCCATAGAAAATTTCAAAAGACAAAGAGATGCGGCACCATCTGATCAAGATTTGGCTTCAATAAGAGAACAAGTTTGGAATCAATACATCATTGATTATGCTTACAAAGGACAGTACGAAGAATTAGGCTTGAAAGTATCTCCAGAAGAATTAGTTGATATGGTTCAAGGTAAAAATATTCACCCATCTGTAATGCAACAATTTACAGATCCTAAAACTGGTGTTTTTGATAAAAACGTAGTGATACAATTTTTGCAAAATCTTAAAAAAGCACCTGCAGACCAACAACAACAATGGAACGAATTTGAGAAATATTTATTAGATGATAGGTTGAGAACCAAATATGAAAATCTAATGAAGCTTTCTTCAATCACAAACTCATTGGAAGCTAAAAAAGAATACGTAGGTCAAACCGCTAAAGCAGATGCTAATTATTTGTTTGTACCTTTTTATTCTATAGCAGATTCAACTATCAAAGTAGAAGACAGCCAATTGAAAGAATACATGCAAAGCCATGCTGATTTGTACAAATCGCAAGATACAAGAACCATTGAATATGTTACATTTCCAATCATACCTACTAAAGCTGACACCAGTGCTTTCCAATTAAAATTGAATAGTTTGGCCAAAGAATTGGGTAGATCTAGTAACGATTCATCTTTTGCTTTTGTAAACTCTGACAAAAGAATTCCATACAGTTTATCTTTAGCAGATATACCAGAATCTATTAAGTCTCAAATGAGCAACTTTATAGTTGGAGGAATATACGGTCCATTCAAAATTGATGATGCTTATTCAGTTCTTAAATATGACGGTGTAAAAGCTGATAAATTTTCTAGCTTAAGAGCAAGTCATATATTGATTAGCCCTTCTAATAAAACAGATTCTGCAAAAGCTCAAGCTAGAGCGAAAGCAGAGTCTATCTTGAATCAGATTAAAGGTGGAGCTAGCTTTGAAACTATGGCTCAAATAAATGGATCTGATGCAACTGCACAAAGAGGAGGAGATTTAGGGTTTTTTAAGAACAATGGCTCTATGGTAAAACCATTTGAGGAAGCTGTTTTTGGGTTTTCTGGAAAAGGACTTTTGCCAAGATTGGTTGAAACAGATTTTGGATTTCATATCATAAAAGTAACTGAAGCTAAAAGTAACCTGTTTTACAAAATGGCAGTAATTAGTAAAGTTATTGCACCAAGTCAATCTACTTTAGATGCTGTTTATCGTAAAGCAGAAGAGTTTGCTTCTGCCAATGGTACAAAAGCAGCTTTTGATATAGCCTTGAAAAAAGATAAATCGTTGGTAATGATGAAAGGAGAAAGAATACAAGAAAATGCAACTTCTATCAACTTCCTTCAAAATGCAAGACAGATAGTTCAATGGGCTTTTGATGAAGAAACAGAAGTAAACCAAGCATCACAAAAAGTTTTTGAAGTAGATAATCAATACACTGTTGCAGTAGTTACAGCCAAAACTTCAAAAGATGCCCCTACAGTTGCAGATTTCAAAGATGAGCTAACTTTTAAAGTGAAAAATCAATTGAAAAGTGAACAAATTTTGAAAAAATTGGGAACTATATCAGGAACTTTAGAGCAAATGGCACAAAAATATGGTGCTGGTGCTTTAGTAGAAAAAGCAACAGGTATAACGTTAAACACTGGATCGTTAAACTCAGCAGGTCAAGATCCAATAGCTTTGGGTAAAATATTTGGAGCTAAAGTTGGTAAAAAAACCAAAGCATTTGTAGGAGAAGGTGGTGTATTCGTAGTTGAAAAAACTTCAACAATCCAAGCTCCAGAAATCGCTGACTTGAGCATGTACAAAAAAAGCATTACAAACAGAACTTTACAAAGCACACCGTACTTTTTGGGAGAAGCTATAAAGGATAATGCTAAAATAGTAGACAATAGAGCTAAATTTTACTAGAATATTTGTAAATTTATCGAAAAGAAAAAAACACCTTTTTACTAAGGTGTTTTTTTTTGTTTGTTATTTTAAATTTAAAACTAAAAATAGAAGATATTTTTGTTATGAAATCAAATATTGTTCGTTTTTTATTACTCCTTACAATAGTTTTAGGTGTGAATGTTTTGTCTGAAATGTTTTTTTTTAGATTAGATTTAACCGAGGAAAAAAGATATTCAGTATCTGAAGCAACCAAGAAACTGTTGTCCAATTTAGAAAAACCTGTAAATGTGAAAGTTTATCTTACGGGTGATAATTTGCCAGCCAAATTTAAAAAATTGGAGAAAGAAGTTTTTGACATGCTAACTGAGTTTAAAATTTATGGTGGAAAAAATATTAATTTCAGATTTATTGATCTTACCAAAGAAATAAAAAGCGATAAAGAAAGGGAAGAAAAGTACTTATCGTTATATCAAAAAGGTATTCCGCCAACCAATATTCACAACAAAGACAAAGGAAATTTGGTACAAACAATGGTAGTACCAGGTGCTGTTCTTTCGGTAGAAAATAAAGAAATAGGTGTGCTATTGCTTAAAGGGAACAAATTCTCTACAGCGGAAGATCAATTGGTGCAATCAGCTAATAATGTTGAGTTTAATTTAGCTTCAGCCATTAAACAACTGACGCTTAAAGAAAGGAAGAAGATAGGTTTTTTTGTTAATCAAAGTACATTAGCAGCTGCAAAGCAATATGATTTGCTAAGTGCTTTACGTAAATCTTATGATTTGTACCCTGTTGATCTCAAACTGTCATCTACCTTACAAGGCTTAGATGCCATATTTGTTTTGAAGCCAGATGTGGTTTTTACAGATAATGACAAATACAAAATAGATCAATTTGTAGTAAATGGAGGTAAAGCTTTGTTTTTTTTAGATGGCACTCAAGTAGATAGCGTAGCAAGAGAAGGAAGTATGATTCAGCCTTTAAATGTAGAATTGTCGGATTTGTTTTTTAAATACGGACTAAGGCTAAATCAGAATTTAATAAAAGACGCTCAAATGTGTGCTCAGATACCTATGAATGTAGGTACTTTTGGAAGCAATGCCAATATTCAGCTTGTTCCTTGGAACTATTCACCTATTGTAAATAATTTTGGAAAATCTACCATTGTAAAAAACATAGATGCCATATTGCTTAAATATACAAGTAGTATAGATACAGTACGAGCAGACGGTATTACCAAAACACCTTTGTTGATGACTTCTCCATATACTCAAACACTAAACGCACCTGCATTGTTGGCTTATAATGTTGCTAGCAAAGAAGCCATGACTAGCAAATACAATGGAGGTGTAAAAACAATAGCCTATTTGTTGGAAGGAAAATTTGAATCGTTATTTAAAAATAGAATATTGCCCAATGATACCAATTTTAAATCTTTCAAAACCAAAGGAACAGCTTCTAAAGTTATTGTGTGTGCAGACGGTGATTTGCCTGTAAACGAAGTAGACTATAAACAAAAAATGCCTTATCCGATGGGTTTCGATAAGTATGCATCAAAAGTTTTTGCGAATAAAGATTTTGTAATGAATGCGGTAGATTATCTTTTAGATAATAATGGCGTGATTTCTTCTAAAAATAAAGAACTGAAATATAGACCCCTAGATAAAGAAATAGTTCAAAATGAACAAAATTATTGGTATGTATTCAATCTTGTTTTGCCGATTATCTTGCTAATATCTATAGGGATGATTTTTACTTTTTTCAGGGCAAGACAATATACTTAACCAAGCTTTTTATATATATTTGTACAAGGAATTTTTTGATTGTTTTTATACATTCAAAAGCTACACATTCTGGTTTTTCTAAAAGATTTTCTATTATTTAAAATAAAAAAAATGAAATTTGTTATTTCTTCTTCTGTTTTATTAAAACAATTATCACTCATCAATGGGGTAGTTGCAAGTAATACGCTTTTGCCAATTTTAGAAAACTTTTTGTTTGAATTAGAAGAAAATATTCTTTCTGTAACAGCCTCAGATCAGCAAACTGTAATGGTGGCAACCATAGATGTGGATGCTCAAGAATCTGGCTCTATTGCTATTCCTGCAAAATTGCTTTTGGATACTTTGAGAGGATTGCCAGAGCAACCTATTACCATAAAGGTTGATAGCTTGACTTTCGGAATAGAAATAATTTCTGAAAATGGTAGGTATAAATTGTCAGGAGAAAACCCTATAGATTTTCCAGTAATTCCTCCAACAACCAAGACTTTAAGCTTGAAGTTGAATGCAGATGTGCTATCTTCTGCTATTTCAAATACACTATTTGCAACTGCTGTAGACGATATGAGACCAGCTATGGCTGGTGTATATCTGAATATGAATCCAGACTATACTACATTTGTATCTACAGATGGACATCGTTTGATACGTTATAGAAGAACAGATATCAAAGCAGTAAGTGAAACATCTATGATTCTTCCTCGCAAAGCTTTGAACTTGTTGAAATCGTCTTTACCTTCAGACAGTACTGAAGTTTCAGCAGAATTCAATCAATCAAATGCCTTCTTTAGTTTCTTGAATATCAAAATGATTTGCAGGCTGATAGATGAGCGTTTCCCAGATTATGAAAATGCAATTCCTTTAGAAAATCCAAATTTGATGACTATCGGTCGCTCTGAATTATTGTCTTCTTTGAAACGTATTTCTATATATTCAAATAAGACTACACATCAGGTTAGAATGAAACTGTCAAATAACGATTTAGTAGTTTCGGCTGAAGATATCAATTATGCCAACGAAGCCAACGAAAGATTGACGTGTTTTTATGAAGGAGACGATATGGAAGTAGGTTATAGTGCTAAGTTTTTGATAGAAATGCTTTCTAATATGGCTTCAAAAACCATCACATTGCAAATGTCTACCCCAAATAGAGCAGGTCTTTTGGTACCAGAAGAACAAAATGAAAACGAAAGTATACTTATGTTGATTATGCCAGTAATTTTGACTAGTCCGGTTAACTAAAAATATTCACTATAAAACAATCACAAAAAAGCGATACACAAGTGTCGCTTTTTTGATTATAAATCTACCGAAATGAACAAAAAAAAAATAATAAACGATCCTATTTACGGATTTATAAATATTACTTCAGAGCTTATTTTTGATTTGATAGCTCATCCATATTTTCAAAGATTACGTCGTATAAAACAATTAGGGATTGCAGAATATGTTTATCCAGGAGCACATCATACCCGTTTTCACCATGCATTAGGTGCTATGCATTTGATGCAAGAAGCTATAAGTACATTAAGGTCTAAAGGGCATTTGATTACAGATGAAGAAGATGAAGCCGCTCAAATAGCAATATTACTTCACGATATTGGGCATGGACCATTTTCTCATCTTTTGGAAAGTATCCTTTTGGACGGTGTGCATCACGAACAACTTTCGCTTTTGATTATGCAAGAGTTAAATCATTGCTTTGATCAAAAAATCACTTTAGCGATTGCTATGTTTGAAGATAAATATGAAAGACCATTTTTTCATCAACTAATATCAAGTCAGCTAGATGTAGACCGAATGGATTATCTCAATAGAGACAGCTTTTTTACTGGAGTAAAAGAAGGGTTTATAGGTGCTGATAGAATTATTAAAATGATAAATGTTGTTGATAATCAGCTTGTTGTAGAAGAAAAAGGAATTTATTCAGTAGAAAATTTTCTTACAGCACGCAGATTGATGTATTGGCAAGTATATTTACACAAAACAGCTATTAGTGCAGAATCTATGCTGATAATAGTGCTAAAAAGAGCCAAAGAGTTGATTCAAAACGGAGAAATTGTATATGCTAGTGATTCTTTATTGAATTTTTTAAGTAATAAAATAAACTATCAAACATTTGTTGGAAATAAGAATTATTTGAAAGACTTTACCTCAATTGATGATAATGATATTTGGTACTGCGTTAAAAATTGGGTCAATCATTCAGATAAAATACTTTCTAGTCTTAGTAAAATGTTGCTTGAAAGAAAGCTCTTTAAAATCTTGATTTCTGATAAACCCTTTGATGATGAGACAATAACTAAAATTAAAAATGAGTTAATCGAAAATTATAAACTAAGTAATCAAGAGTTGTCTTATTTTATTCATTTAGGAACGACATCAAACGAAGCATATGTTTCAGGTAAAAAGAATATTAATATATTGTCTAAAAATAATAAAATTCAAGATATTGCAGATGCCTCAGACTTGTCAAATATTAAAGCATTGACCAACATCGTGAAAAAATATTATGTATGTTGGGCAAAGGATGTATATTTGTAAAATTTTTATACCAACTAGGCTTAACTTTGAGAATGGAATTAACAGTAAATCAAATTGCTAATTTAGTAGATGGAGAAGTAGAAGGTGACGGAACATTAGTTGTAAATCAACTTGCAAAAATTGAAGAAGGAGGAACGGGAACTATTTCTTTTTTGTCGAATATGAAATACGAGCAATTCGTTTATTCGACATCAGTATCGGCCATAATAGTTAATAAAAGTTTTGTACCTAAAACTACTTTAAAAACAACTTTAATAAGAGTCGAAGATTCATATGTAGCTTTTACTAAGTTGTTACTAGCCTATCAAAAAATGATTACTAAAGCCAAAAATGGCATAGAACAACCGTCATTTTTAAGTAAAGATGTTACACACGGCGAAAATTTTTATTTAGGGGCATTTTCATATATTGCTTCAGGTGTAACAATTGGTAACAATGTTCAAGTATATCCCAATGTTACAATAAGTGAAAATGTAAGTATTGGAGACAATACCATTATTTATGCGGGTGTAAAAATTTATAAAGACACCATTATAGGTGCTAACTGCATTATTCATTCCAATGTAGTAATTGGATCAGACGGCTTTGGTTTTGCACCTCAAAGCGACGGAAGTTACGAAGCAATACCACAATTGGGAAATGTTGTTTTGAAAGATAACGTAAGTATTGGAGCTTCTTCAACCATAGATAGAGCTACTTTAGGTTCCACTGTTTTGCACGAAGGTGTAAAGTTAGATAATTTAGTACAAGTAGCACATAACGTTGAAATAGGCAAAAATACCGTTATTGCATCACAAACAGGAATAGCAGGTTCCACAAAAATAGGAGAAAATTGTGTAATTGGCGGGCAAGTGGGCTTTTCTGGCCATTTGAAAATAGCATCTAAAACCACCATAACTGGAAAAACTGGCGTAACAAAAAGTGTATTAAAAGAAGGATACATCATCAGCGGAACACCAGCGATGGAACATAAATTATACCTTAAATCTGTGTTACTTTTGAAAAAGTTGCCAGAAATAGAAAAAAGATTAGTTTCAATAGAATTAAAAAAATAAGCAATCAAATAGTTTTGATTAAATATTACAATGAATAACAAACAGCATACATTAAAAAAGTCGATTTCTTTGTCTGGAGTAGGTTTACACACTGGTAAAACTGCTACGCTAACCTTTGTACCTGCTGCCGCAAATTATGGCTTTAAGTTTCAACGAGTAGACTTGCCAGGTCAGCCAATTGCAGATGCAGATGTTGATTATGTAGTTGATACATCAAGAGGAACAACTATCGAACACAATGGTGCTAGAATAAATACTGTAGAACATGTACTAGCTGCTTTAGTGGGTTGCCAAGTTGATAATGCTTTGATTCAGCTAGATGGGCCAGAACCACCCATTATGGATGGTAGTTCTATTAAATTTGTACAAGCCATATTAGATGCAGGTTTAGAAGAGCAAGAGGCACACCGTAAGTTTTTTGAAATAAACCAAGAAATAAGATACAAAGACCCAAGTAGAGGAGTAGAAATGGCAGCCTTACCTTTAAACGATTACCGTTTGACAGCAATGGTTGATTACAATTCCAAATTTTTATCTTCTCAACATGCCAATCTTACAGCCATTGAACAGTTCAATGAAAATTTTGCTAAATGCAGAACCTTTTGTTTTGTTCATGAATTAGAAGCATTATACAATTCAGATTTAATAAAAGGTGGCGATTTGTCTAATGCCATTGTTATAGCAGATAGAGATTATACTTCTGAAGAATTAGATCATTTAGCTACAGTGCTGGGTAAAGAAAAAGTGAGTGTTTCCAAAGAAAAAGGCATCTTGAATAATCTAGAACTTTACTATCCAAATGAAATGGCAAGGCATAAGTTATTAGACATGGTAGGTGACTTAGCATTGGTAGGAAGACCCATAAAAGCTCAGATATTAGCAGCAAGACCTGGTCATGCAGCTAACGTAGAATTGGCTAAGAAAATAAAGAAAATGATGCTGGAATCTGAAAAAAATAGAATTCCAGAATACGACCCTAAGCAACCTCCAATTTATTCGCATCAACGAATTTATGAACTTTTGCCACACCGTTATCCATTTCAGATGGTAGATAAAATAATCTATTTGGATGATATAAGTGTGGTTGGAGTAAAGCAAGTAACCATGAATGAAAATTATTTTATGGGACACTTTCCAAACAATCCAGTTATGCCAGGGGTAATGCAAGTAGAAGCAATGGCTCAAAACGGTGGGATATTAGTGCTCAGCTCAGTGCCTGATCCTGAAAATTATTGGCCTTATTTAGTAGGTATAGAAAATTGTAGGTTCAGAAAAAGCGTTATACCAGGAGATACATTGATATTAAAGTGCGATTTGATGGCACCTATAAGAAGAGGCATTGCAAAAATGAAAGGAACAGCTTATGTAGGTGGACAAATAGTTTGCGAAGCTGATATGACAGCAGTATTGCAAAGAAAAAGTTAGTAATTTTCATAATCAAGCACTACCTTTGAAAGATTTTAGTTGAAATCATACCAATGACTAATGATGACACAACCTTTAGCATACATACACCCAGATTCTAAACTTGCTCATAATGTAGTAGTAGAACCTTTCTCTGTAATTTATCAAAATGTAGAGATAGGTGAAGGAACATGGATAGGTTCAAACGTTACTATCTATCCTGGAGCAAGGATTGGTAAAAATTGTAAGATTTTTCCAGGTGCAGTGATTTCTGCTATTCCTCAAGATTTGAAATTTCAAGGAGAAGACACTTTGGCTATAATTGGTGACAATACCGTTATAAGAGAATGTGTGACAATTAATAGAGGTACTATTGATAAAAACAAAACCCAAATAGGTAACAATTGCTTGATAATGGCCTATTGTCACATTGCTCATGATTGTATCATAGGCAACAATGTTATTATTGCAAATAATGTACAAATGGCCGGTCACGTAGAGGTAGGTGATTATGCAAGATTTGGAGGAACTGCTGCTGTGCACCAGTTTGTGAAAATAGGTAAAAATGTAATGATTTCTGGTGGAGCTCTTATCAGAAAAGATATTCCACCATATACAAAATCAGCAAGAGAACCTTTAGGATATGTAGGTGTGAACTCTGTAGGTCTTAGAAGAAATGGCTATACAGATAGCCAAATTTCACAGATACAAGAGGTATACAGATATATTTATTTGAAAGGCCTAAATAACCAAGAAGCTCTTGTACAGATAGAAATAAATCTTAATGCATCTCCAGAAAGAGATGAAATATTGAATTTTATCAGAAATTCAGAAAGAGGAATTATGAAAGGTCTTTCATGATATTAGCTATTTTTTAATTTATTGCTGTTGAAATACAATTGACAGAAAAAATAGTTATGGAAATTAATGTAAGTAAATTGGGTAAAAAATTTCAAAACGAATGGATATTTCGTGATTTTTCATGCCAATTTTCAATCAATAATACTTATACTTTCATTGGTGCCAACGGATCGGGAAAATCAACTTTGTTGAAAGTGATTGCTGGCAGTATTCCTTCAACTACAGGAGAAATTGTATATTCTTCAAATAATAATATTATACATCCCGATGATTTTTATAAACATTTAAATATTGCCTCACCTTATTTGGAATTAATAGAGGAATTTACTTTAAGTGAATTTATTGCATTTCATGTTAAATTTAAGCCTTTAATCAAAGGTTATACTTGCAAAGATTTTATAGATTTTATCGAGCTCTCTCATGTGAAAAACAAAGAGTTGCGTTTTTTTTCTTCAGGAATGAAGCAAAAAGTGAAGCTTGGTTTAGCATTTATGACAGATTCGTCAGTTGTTATGTTGGACGAGCCTACAAGCAATTTTGATCAAAATGCCATCAATTGGTACAAAAAAAACATTACTGAATTTTGTAAAAATCGAGTAATGTTTATTTTTTCTAATCAGCTATATGAATATGAATTTTGTAATCAAATAATTGATATTCAAAATTATAAATGACAATTATTCTTTAGTAAGATTTGCTTCTGAACGTATATTTTCAAATTTATCGCAGTTTTCTCTGCATTCTGTATTTTGATTCAATATAAACTTATTGTTGTTTACATCTAACACTTCATATCCTTTAATAGAGTCTATGAATTTTATGTCTTTGAAAACACATGGTACTACTTTAGCATTGAATTTATTGATTATACCTACTTTATTTAGTCCAAGAGAAGCGGTTGCAAAGCCATCTCTGAAATAACCTAAGTTGTCATATTCAGCGGCAATTTGTGTTCTTCCTTTTTCATCTAAATACCCAAATTTATCGTTTTTGTTTTTTACTTGATAATAGTCTTCAGATTTGAATACTATAGATTTGAATTGACATTCATTATTGTATTTGCCAGTTGTGTCTATACTTCCCCATAATCCGTTTCTTTTTACAAAATAAAAGCTATTATTATTTGTTGCTTCTATATAGTCAAAAGGCTCTGGAGTTAATAATTTAAGATCTAAGTTTCTTACTAACATATATTGATAAGTAGGAATTGGCTCGTCATTTCTATATGCTTTTACAACTATATTGTTGTTTTTTAAAGAGTCTGATACTTCAAAGTTAATTTTACCACCGTCGCCAAGTTTAGTTATTGGCGGTATTATTACGCTTCCATTTATATCTATTACTTTATCTGTAGGCGATGTGTTTACTTTTCCTTTTACGTTGATATTATAGGTGGTCATTTCTTTTACCACCAGTAATCCTCTGCTAGTTGCGTTTCCTATTTTTTCGTAGATGAAAGGTAGTGTCTCTTCACCTTTCATGTTTATTAAGCCGTATTTTATGCCTTTTCCAGGTATTTCTTTACTGGCTACAATAAGATCGAATGCATTGGGAGTTCCTATGCTATTATATTCTTTGGTGAAAACTTGTTTTAATGTTTTGTCTATAAGGCTGTATTTGCCTGTTGAAGAAACTACTACAGCATAACCTCTACTATCAAAGTCTCCAATTTTAGCATAAACATTACTCAATCTGTTGGTTTTAAGCTCTAATAGTTGTTGATTTTTTTCATCTATTGCTTTTATAAACCCAAATTTATCTACATCCGAAAGAGATACAAACATAGGTTTTAAAAGTACATCTCCATTTGCGTTTACTAATCCTATTTTCTGAGCTACTGTAACTTTATAGATGTTTTCCATTCCTGATGGTTCTATTAAGTCATAACTTAGCTCGTTTATTTTATTTTTTTCGATATTATAAATTCCCCATTTGGTGCCAATTTTTACTCCAAAGGTTTTTTTGTCGAGCGGTACTATGTCATCATACATTGGTGAAACAGGTTTACGAGTTTTGTCGTAATTGTTGTTTATGAGTGTAGTTTGACCGCTTTTTAGTTTTACAATGCTTATCCCGCTACCAAAAGCTTTAGCGGATACTACATTTGCTAATGCATCACTTTCTTGACCATTTTGGTCAGTAAAAAACCATTCTATTTTTTTTACTAATGCTTTGCCTTCGTTGAAAGCTTCTGCTTGTTCGTATTGGCATTGTATGATTTCGTCACCACATAGATTGATAAATCCCCAAACTTGATCTTTTTTAATACGTGAAAATCCATTTTTGAAGTTTTCTACAAAACCGTATCTTGGGTTTGCACGTAGTTTTTCTAATGGGTATCCTATGATTTCTTTCCCATCAAGGTCTTTAGTTTTGGTAAAACGTAATCCAGTTTGGTTGTTTAGACAACTATTTATTTCTGATCTGTTTACCGTGTCTGATTTGGCTAGTTGTCTGTTGTTGGTTTTTAAAGTGTTTTTATTTGCCAACAATCCATTGTTGGTTGCACTTTGAAGCAAAGTTAGGAATGCAACGACTATAGTTTTTTTGATCATTTTAAATAATTATTTGTTGTGATTGAGAGTATACAATAACTATTCCAAACTTAAAATAGCTTTTTTGTTTTTTAATTTATGTACTCTTTTAGTTTGTTTATCAGTGCATTAGGTGCTTTTACGATTTTGTTATTTTCTTTTTTTAGAAAAACTAATGTAGTGCTACCTGTATGTAAAAGTTCTTTGTTTTGGTTGAATATTTCATAAAAGAAAATGGCTTTTACAGTGAAATTTTCTTTTATAGTTACTTTTATTGTTAGTAAATCATCGTATAACGCTGGTTGTAAGAATTTTGAATAATTTTCATACACTGGCATCATTATGCCATGGTCTTCCATTGTTTTATAAGGAAAACCTATGGCTCTGATTGATTCTGTTCTTCCTATTTCGTACAGTTTGGCATAATTGCCATAATACATATAGCCCATTTGGTCTACGTCTGCATAGGTTACTCTGTATGTTACTTCGTTTATGTACATGTGCTTAGCTCAGGTGTTTTTATTTGTAAATTTCACCTTTTGCCGAAAGTAGTGTATTTTTCATTAACGAAACTATGGTCATAGGTCCTACGCCTTTTGGTACAGGAGTTATATATGAACATTTTGGGGCTACATCATCAAAATTGACATCTCCTTTTAATGCAAAACCTGATTTTTTTGTGTTGTCTTCTACTCTTGTAAGTCCTACATCTATCACTACTGCACCGTTTTTGACAAAATCTTTTGTTATAAATTCAGGTATTCCCAATGCTGCAATTAATATGTCTGCTTCAGCACATACTTTAGGGAGGTCTTTGGTGCGTGAATGTGTAAGTGTAACTGTACAATTGCCTATTTTATGATTTCTTTGCATAAGTATAGACATCGGTAGTCCAACTATTTGGCTTCTTCCTACTACTACGCAGTGCTTACCTGATGTTTCTATGTTGTAGTAAGCCAATAAATCTAGTATTCCTTGTGGTGTTGCCGATATATAAGCTGGCAATCCTTTTGCCATTCTACCTATATTTATGGGGTGAAACCCGTCTACGTCTTTTTTAGGCGAGATGGTTTCCATTACTTTGTCGGGGTTGATGTGTTTGGGTAGTGGTAATTGTACTATAAGCCCATCCATATCTGGGTTGTTGTTTATTTTTACTACTTCATTTAGTAGTTCTTCTTCGGTAATCGTTGGTTCAAATCTCAGCAGTGTAGAGTTGAAGCCTAATTCTCCGCAAGATTTTACTTTGTTGGCTACATAGGTTTCAGAAGCTCCGTTGTCTCCTACAAGTATGGCTACCAAGTGGGGTGTTTTTTGCCCATTTTTTTGCATGTTTGCTACTTCAATGGCGATTTCTTTTTTGATTTCTTCAGCTACTGCCTTTCCGTCTATTATAGTCATTTATTTTTCTTGTAAATATTACTGCTGTTTTTGCACTAGAATATTGTAAATATAATAATTATTGAATATCAATTTGTAATTTAATTTGAAATGATACAAATTTATGGGCTCTAGTATTGAACCATTTTTTGTAAAGTGTTTATGTTTCTTACTGTTGTAGTGCTTTTAAACTTTTTTTGTAGTAGTATTTTTGCAAAGGCAGAATTTGTACTGTGTCCTTTGGAAGTTTGCCAATATATTATTCTTTCGTTATCTATTGATTTTGTAACTTGTTCAGAAGGATTTTCGGTGTTTTGAAATGCTTCTAAAAGTTCTGCTATGGTACTCTTTTTTTGTGTAAATACGATATAGCAGTGCTCTGATTCGTTTTTAATAAATGGATAACTACTTATTATTTCATTCAATTGAGTAAAAGGTAGTATTTGAATGTATGCTTCGTATTC
>JAGNSI010000159.1 GCA_017988135.1 Pseudarcicella sp. | reverse complement strand
TGAAATTTAAATTTTCTCTAGAAATGCTTTATTTTTTAAAATCAAAAAAAAACTCTTTCTTGGATACATTTTGTTAATTTTAGGACGAAAAAAAATAATAAAATGCAAAATCAACCATCTCCATTTATAGCTTTAAAATATCCTGAATTTAGGGCATATATATTTGCCAATGCTTTGTTCACAATGGCATTGTTGATACAGGAAGTATTGCTAGGTTATCAGATTTATAAATTCACTCACGATCCATTGTCTTTGGGTTTGGTAGGATTGGCTGAGGCAGTTCCATTTATATCAATAGCTTTATTTGGCGGTTATTTTGCAGATAAAAATGACAAAAAAACAATAATGGTATTTGGTCTTATTACAATTATTTTATGCTCGTTTCTATTGATAGCCATTATGTCGTCTGAGGGTGATTTCAGTACTACAAAGTTATCGTTAATATATGGCGTGATATTTACAATTGGGCTATCTCGTGGTTTTTTTAGCCCAGCAGCTTCTTCGCTCAATCCGTTTTTAGTGCCCAAAGAGATATTTACCAATGCTGCCACTTGGGCAAGTACTTTTTGGCAAACGGGTGCTATTATGGGACCAGCACTGGCTGGATTTATATACTTAGAGTTGGGGTTGGTTTACTCGCTTTATGTAGTTACTGGCTTGCTAATTATTGCTTTATTCTTGGTTTTATTGATAAAAAAACGCCCTTTAGTGGTTTCTGCAAAACCATCTTTAAATATTTGGCAAAGTTTGCGAGAAGGTATTGCCTATGTATTTAGTACGAAAATTATATTATATTCTATCAGTTTAGATTTATTTTCGGTTTTGTTTGGCGGAGTAATAGCTATTTTGCCCATTTTTGCAGCAGATATTCTTAAAGTAGGTCCAGCAGAGTTGGGCATTATGCGAGCAGCACCATCGATAGGAGCTATGCTTACCATGTTGGCTATGGTGTATTTTCCGCCTACTCGTAAAGCTTGGCGAAATTTGTTAATGGCAATTGCTGGCTTTGGAATTGCAACCATTGTATTTGCAATTGCTAGTCATTGGTGGATATCTGTTGTAGCCTTGTTTTTTACTGGTGCATTCGATAGTGTGAGTGTGGTGATCAGGCAAAGTGTATTGAGGCATTTTACTCCAGACGAAATGCGTGGTAGAGTGTCGTCGGTAAACAGTATTTTTGTGAGTTCTTCTAACGAATTAGGAGCATTTGAATCGGGACTAGCCGCTAAACTTTTAGGCACGGTTCCGTCTGTGCTAATGGGTGGAAGCATTACTTTGCTTATAGTCACTTGGGTAGCTCTGAAATCAAAAAGCTTATTTAAATTGAAGGTTGAATAGTAAATTTTTAAAGTACTGATTTTTAAGAAAAATTATAAAATTTCTAAAACTAGCTCGTAATTTTGTGCTAAATGATTAAATAATTCGTTACTCTCAAAATAATAACAAAGAATAAATATCTGATTAATTATACATGAAAAAACATATTTTAACGCTAATCGCTATTACTTTATCAACTGTATGTTTCGGACAGACAGATACAATCTATTCAAATAATGAAACATTTTCTTGTGTAGTAAAAGAAATAACTCCAGATGTAGTAAAATATACATTTCAAGGAGAAGAATTGATTAATTCTATTTATAAAAATACCGTTCAAAAAATAGTATTTAAAAGTGGGAGAGTGCAAACTTTTGCAGAAACAAAAATATATAAAAAAATTATGGGTGTAGATGACTTTGAAAATGTTATTGTCACCCAATTTGAAAGTGAAGTTAAAGGCTTACATAAAATAGGAGATTTGTATTCTAACAAAAGTGGTGCAACAATATTTTCTTCTCAAGGAAAAATCAAAGAAAGGGCTATGCAATCACTTAAAATGCAAGGAGCAATGCAAGGTGCAAATGCTATTTATCTGACCAATATTCAAATGACAGGTAATAGTAATGGTTTTAATTATTATTATGGAATGTCAAAAGAAACACACTTGACTGCAGTAGGATTTTCGAGTCAAATGCCAAACATAGACGAATTTAAGAAAGTTATCAATGATAAAAAGAGTTTTACCGCTGTTTTAGAAGCTAAAATGTGGAGCGATTCTGATAAAATTGTAAAAACAGATATTCAGAGAAATTTTTTAATAAACAATATTTCTCTTGATAATGGAATGATTATAGTCGATGGTGAATTTAAGTTCGAACCAAAATGTAAATCTTTTAGAGTTGTTTCTTTTGATAAAGATTGTTTTTTTGTTTACTATAAATACAAAAACACTGCGTACAATATAAAAATCAAAATATAATTTAAGCAATTGATAATTGAATCTGTGAATTGAAAAAATGTTAGAACTCAATAATATGATTTTGACATTTGTTTTTTTCAGAACACAGATTCAATAAATAAAATCCAGCTTACCAGCTTTTCTTTTTATGCCCATACACGGCAAAAAACAAAATATAAACATAACAAAGCCCCATAACTATAAATCCCATTTGAGGTGATGTTTTTCCTGCAAGCCAGCTGTAAAGCAATGGAATAATACCACCACCTGGTCCGATTCCCATTATCATTATTGCAGAACCTATTTTGGTAAATTTCCCTAAACCCTTTATTCCAAGTGGAAATATAGCTGGCCACATGAGTGCATTAGAAAGCCCCATCAAAGCTATAAACAATACAGAAACATAACCTGACGTAAAAACCACCCCCATTGTGAAAATTATTCCTACCATTGCTGACCATTTGAGCGCATTTTCTTGACTTATATATTTAGGAATAAACAATATACCCAACACATATCCGATAAGCATGGTGCTCAATGTATAGGCTGGAAACAATTTGGCTTCATCCAAACTTATACCGATATTTTTTCCATATTGACCAATTCCATCTCCAGCTATTACTTCTGCTGCTACATAAAAAACTATCGCCAAAGCTCCGAATACTAAATTCGGAAACTGAAAAACGTTCTTTTTTGCTGTTTTGTCGTCATTTAACACCAAATCTTCTTCTTCTTTGATTTCAGGTAATTTAGACAACCAAAGTACCGCAGCAACGATCAACAAGCCAACAGAAAGCAATATATATGGCGTTATAATGCGCTGAGCTAAACCATCTAACAAAGCATTTTTGTCGGAAATATCGATAGCATTTTTGAGTTGTTTTTCAAAGTCCTCCATTTTATTTAAAACTATTCCTCCCAATACTATAGGTGCCAACATTCCTGCTATTTTATTGCAAATACCCATTATGCTGATTCGCTTGGCAGCACTTTCTATTGGTCCAATTATAGAAATATATGGGTTTACAGCTGTTTGTAATAAAGCTAAACCTGTTCCTTGTAAAAATAGACCAAGCAAAAAAACGTTAAAATCTCGCATATTGGCTGCTGGTATAAACACCAATGAACCCAATACTACCACCAATAGTCCAACGATCATTCCATTCAAAAAACCTATTTTTTTGAGTACCCAAGAAGAGGGGATAGGAAGAAAAAAATAGGCTAAATAAAATGCTGATGCTACCAAAAAAGCTTGACTATCGGATTGCAACTGACAAGCGATTTTTAAAAAAGGAATCAAAGAGCTGTTTGTCCAAGTGATATACCCAAAAGTAAAAAACAGTATTCCTAAAATAACTAAGGGCATAATTTTATGATTTGTTTCTTTCATTTTTTTCTTTAATTGTGAACGTAAAGAATGCGATAATGCTAAATTTAAATTTTATCCTGAAATTACACAAATGATTTTTAAATTAAAGCTTTTAAGGGGCAAGAGTTAGACTTTTTTGGTTTTTATAGAAATGAGTTTGTTTTGATTTTGAATGACTAATCATCATCCCTTGTGTCGTATCTTCACTACTATAGTAGCCATGCTAGTACTAATTATTATACTATTTTTTTTTAAAAAAGTATAAGTGGCAGTTTTTTTATAAAAAAAATCTTTAAATTAGTATTAAACCCACCAAAAAAAACAATTGATTTTTAGCGTTTAAATGGTACTATTTATTTAAAAATTAAAATTAAATCTATAAAATATTGATAGTTAATGACATAGCTTTAGGTACTTCAGAGGGTACTTTTATATTAGAATGCACATTTATATATTGTATTCTAAATGTAAAAAAAACTAAAAAAAATACTACCTATGCCATTGATTACGAGAACTAAAAAAATGTACTCAATAAACTTTCGACCACGATTAAACAAAGCAAAAAACCAAAGTACTATCTATATTCGTCTTTCCATAAATGGTAAAATATGCTCAGACATTGCCACGCCAATAAAAATTGCACCCGATAAATGGAACGTTGAAAAAAAAACAATAAAAGGAATAGACAAACTTTCGCTTGTGCAAAATCAAGAACTACTCAGTATCAAAAGCGAAATCATTGCTTTGATACTTGCCAACCCTTTTTTTGATGTTGATGAAATAAAAGAACTGTACATTGGAAACAAGAAAAAAGACATGCTAGTGGTTGAAGCTTTAGAAGAATATTTAACCGAAAAAGTATTTTCGGCTCCAGAATCAAAAAAAAGCAAAGTACTCATCTATAAGTATATTTTAAAAAAAATAAAACACTGCATCGGCAATGAAGAAGTATATATTTCCGAAATCACACAAAAAAAATTGGACGCATTGTATCTAAAAGTACTAGATGGCATAGGTTTGAACTATGCAAAATTGACAATAAACACCCTTATAAGGGCAATAAAGTATTTTTCAAAAAAAATATCCGTAAAAATACACGACCTTAGTACATCAGAATATCAAAAAACTCCTAAAAAAACTAAGACATTCATGCTTGATGCTGATTATATCTTGTTTAAAAACGAAAAAACAAACACACCAAAGCAGGAAATAGCAAAAGATTTAGCATTGGTAATGGCTCGTACTGGCGTTGATTATTGCGATTTGCAAGGTATTTTTGAAAAAGCAAAGGAAAATACAAAAGTAATTTCGTTGCCCCGAACAAAAACAAACGTCATGGCTTCTATACCTTTGCTA
>JAGNSI010000158.1 GCA_017988135.1 Pseudarcicella sp. | reverse complement strand
CGTTGATACAGGTCACAACTTTCCAGAGACCGTAGAATTTAGAGATTGGTTGGCAAAAGAAACAGGAGCTGAGCTCATAGTTAGAAACGTTCAAGATTCTATCAATCAAGGTAAAGTTACAGAAGAAACTGGCAAATATGCTTCAAGAAATGCACTACAAACAGTTACTTTGCTAGACGCAATAGAAGAATTTAAATTTGACGCTTGCATAGGCGGAGCCCGTAGAGACGAAGAAAAAGCAAGAGCCAAAGAAAGAATATTTTCGGTAAGAGATGACTTCGGTCAATGGGATGCCAAACGTCAGCGACCAGAGTTGTTCGATATGCTAAACGGAAGGATAGCTATAGGCGAAAATGTAAGGGTGTTTCCTATTTCAAACTGGACAGAACTTGACGTTTGGAACTACATCAAAGAAGAGCAAATGGCAATACCATCTATTTACTATTCGCATCAACGACAAGTGATAGAACGTGACGGAATGCTTTGGGCAGACTCTGAGTACCTCAATAAAGATGCAGACGAAATTCCGTTTGAGGCGACTGTTCGTTTCAGAACAGTAGGAGACATGACCTGCACAGCCGCTGTAGCTTCAGAAGCTGTAGAACTAGATGACATTATAGGCGAAATATTATCAGCCGAAATATCAGAAAGAGGAGCCAGAATAGACGACAAACGTTCAGAAGCCGCTATGGAAAAACGCAAGCAACAAGGCTATTTCTAGATTTAAAAAGGCTCAATAAATAATTTCGATACATTTAAGTAAAAATATAAAACCCAAACGGGAAATTTTATAATGGATATTTTAAGAATAGCAACAGCAGGGTCGGTAGATGATGGAAAAAGCACGCTAATAGGCAGGCTACTTTATGAAACAAAATCAATCACAAAAGATAAAATAGAGGCACTAGAAACAGCGTCAAAGCGTAAAGGGCTCGATTTTTTAGACTTATCTTTACTTACAGATGGGCTTATTGCAGAGAGAGAGCAAGGTATAACCATAGATGTTGCCAATATTTATTTCTCTACACCAAAACGTAAATACATCATTGCAGACACACCGGGGCACTTCGAGTATACCCGTAACATGGTGACAGGTGCATCTAACACCAAAGTTTCAATGATATTGATAGATGCAAGAAATGGTGTGCTGGAGCAAACATTTCGTCACTTTTTTATAGCATCAATGCTTAGAATACCTAAAGTGATAGTTTGTATCAATAAAATGGATTTGGCAGGATATTCAGAAGAACGTTTCAATCAGATAAAAGCACAAATCAGTGAATTGTCAGCAAAAGTTTCTTTTGAAGGTCAAGAAGTAACATTTATTCCTATGTCATCACTTTATGGGCAAAACATTTCTGTACAATCACAAGAAATGCCATGGTACAAAGGTGCAGCATTGTTGGAAGAGTTAGAAAACACACAGTTTGACGAAATTAGCAAGCCAGCACGTTTTCCTGTTCAGTTTGTTGTGAGACCCAAAACAGAAGAATTTCACGATTACAGAGGTTACGCAGGTAAAGTAGCAAGTGGAAGCTTTGCGGTAGGTCAAGAAATAACAGTTTTACCGACAGGTCAAAAGGCACATATTGCAACTATTGAAAAATTTGGTAGTAAGTTAGAAAAAGTACAAGCTAAAGAGTCGGTAGTGATTACCTTAGACCGTGACGTGGATGTGTCTAGAGGCAATATGCTTGTAAAATCGTCGAGTACACTTCAGTCAAGTAAAGAGCTAGTTGCTCGAATCTGCTGGATGGATTCCAACGAATTGGTTTCAGGTAAAAACTATGTTTTGCAACATGGCATAAATGACACCAAAGCAAAAGTAGTATCTATAAATAGTAAAATAGATGTACAAAAACAAGAAGCTAGTGTTGAGTCTGTTAATGAATTGAAATTGAACGAAATTGGAGAGATTTTAGTTAAAATTGCCAAGCCAATTTTTGCAGACAAATATGCTTATAATCCTGCAAATGGTGCATTTATATTGATAGACGAATTTACACATGCTACTGTAGGAGTAGGGTTTGTATTGTAGTAGAAGCATATTTAAAAACTTAAAAAAATCTTATTTCTAGTGATGTTTAGAAATAAGATTTTTTTTTAAGTGAAAACCCAAAAGCTAATTTGTTTGTGATTTTGGAATGAATGTTTTTTGATTAACTTTATTTAAATATTGTTTTTTGTCAATAAAATGTTAAAAAGTTAGTAAACAACCCATTATTTTTTAAATTTGTATTCAGGATTTACCAAATGTTGTCATGAATAGGCTCAACCCTATGAGATTTTAACCATATTATGAAAAATAGTCGAACAAAATTTTTATCTTTTTTATCTGTAGTATTGATAGTTGGTGTGTCTATTACCTACGCTATTAAGTCTAAAAATACAGTAAATCAGGATAATGTTTTTAACGGAAAAATATCATTTTCAGACTCAAATTCGCATTTTATTTCAACAAGTAATATACAAGTAAGTCAGTCATTTGAAAGAGGTAATCCTTTGCTTACATTGGTTGTGACAGACGAAAAAACTACCGAGTCTATTTTTGTTAAGCTTTTCAATGCCAATCAAGTAGGTACGTATTTTATACCAGGTGATGGCGATTTTCAGAATACCGGAAATCTCATCAAAGCACTAGATAACTATAGAGACGTTGCCAATTTTTATCAAACTACTTTGCCCAATAAAGATAGAATGAAGAACGGAGTAGGTAGGGTAAACATAACAAAGCTAAACAAAGAATTGATAGAAGGTGAGTTGATAATAATAGCGAATAATAGTGAAGGAAAGCAAGCTATATTAGAATCTGCCAAATTTAAATCTTACTTCAAAAATAGTTTGTTTTAGTACAAACATTTTTAGTTTTCTTAATCTCCGCATTCTTGGAGATTTTTTTATGCCTTATTTCTAGAGAATTTTATTAATAAGTTTTTAACAACTTAGCTGAACAGGATAAAAAAATAAAATTTGGACTCTGTACAAAGTTGTTTGCCGGGGAGATGTTAGTCCATCGGAAATGAAAATCATTATGCACCAAGGTTCGCAGCAGTTTGTTATGAGAGGAAGAAGTGAAATTCAATTGTCTAAATCAGAAAATGAAGGGGGAGAATATAAGTTTGATAATACATTCCTAAATGGTCCAAAAGAGTTTAAAGAGTTCGCTAAGCGTTTATGGAAGAATAATATAATTGAGGTTTGGGAGTAAGTCTTGATTCTGTTGTAAGTAGTAAACAAAGTGCTCTTAAAAACTGAGGTTAAATTCGCATTTCAACGCTGTTAAATAAAGAATTAAACATCAGAAGTTGCTAAAGGACTTGGTGGGATCTTTATTTTCTATTTCCTCATTTTGATAATTTTAAGTGTCTAAGATTGTATAAAATTGCTTGATTTTCGGTTGTTTAAAAGGTTGTATGTATTTTATTCAATAAATTTTATCATTTTATCAATCTCTTTTTTTGTAGTGTTATATTGCTTGTCATTTTTGAAATTTTCTTGATAACATTTGCAGTATTTATCCCAAGCTATTTCTTCTATTTTTATTTTTTTGTCTATTAGGGTTTCGTCTTTTAAATTTGAAGCATTATACTCATCAAAATATTTTTGTGATTGACTATAAATACTGTCGTGTATGGTTTGGCACTTGCTTAATGTTTTTATTGAATTGTCATTGTATTTTTGAATGATATAGATAAAACCTTCACTTTCTATAAGTACACATGTGAAGTTAGGAGGAAAACATCCAATGTCTTGTGCAGTAATACCAATACTGCTATAAACAATTTTGTTGTTATTCGAAGCAATCTTTTCTGAATAAAAAACGGTTGTACGAGCATCAGAAATTAATGCACTAAAAATATTGCTCAATTGGCTTGAGGTTAAATTGTCAAGGGAGTTGATTTCTTGTGATTTGAAATAGTCGAGAAATAAGGCTTTAGAAGTAACAAATATATTTTGGGATTTATTGCTCATGTTTAACCCGTCAAGCATTCCTCCACCTAAATCTTCTGGTGTAAGAGTTTCTAAATTGATTTTGCCAAATTTTGAAATACTGTTAATCCGTGAATTTTTCAATATCTCTCTAAGCATTTTTTCTAAAACTAATAAAGAATCAGAATCCTGCTTATAAATTTCGGTCAAATCCTGAGAGTTTTCAGTTACATTCTTGAAATACCCACAATAACTGTTTCGAGTTTTTAGGTATTCTGACTCATCATTTGTAAGGCTAGACTGCTTTTTAAAGGTGTTAGTTTTTTTATTTAAAACATTGTCTTTTTTCTTGTCAGAATTAATTGTGCAAGAAATGAATATAAAAAATGTCAATATGTAAAGTGAAATCTTCATAGATATTGTTTCCTAAAATAGCCTTTAATGTTTTTTGGTTTAGAATAAGTGGTTTATTGATACGTATTTATTGTATTTTATCCAGATTTATGTAGAAATAGGCTTTCAGAATCTTTTCTAAATGAAAACAAAGCTTCTGAGTAACTCTCAATTTCTCGTAAAAATCTTTATTTAATTTAGACATCTTTTTAACCATCAATTTTTGGTGTCGCTTCTTAGTTTTAAAGTTTATAGGAAAACCTTGACTTTAAGTTTCGAATAAGGCAAGCTGTCCGTTTTTTAGTTTAGCAAATATCCAATTACAAAATTCAAGGAGTTAGTTTTTAATTCGCCATTTCCCCATACTTTAAAATTACTTGTATTAGTTAAACCTAAATTCTCTCTAAATTCAATAAAAATTGCGTTTTTCTTATTGATAGAAAATGTTTTTCCTAAACCAATTGAAATTCCAAAATCAGTTTTATTATGAAGATGTGTGGTTGAAACTGGGTTATATTTTAAGTTATTTATTTTTTCTAAATCATTGGTTAAGTTTGATTTTAAAAGAAAACCAATAAATGGTCCAGCATTTACATAGAAACTATTTTTGTTAGAAAAATTGTATTTTAGCATTATAGGTAATACTAAATAATCATGATTTTTTTTTGAGATAAAATCATAATC
>JAGNSI010000157.1 GCA_017988135.1 Pseudarcicella sp. | reverse complement strand
ATATATATGCCCTAAATTCAGGGTATTTTAAAGCGACAAATGGAGATGGTTGATTTTGCATTTTATTATTTTTTTTCGTCCTAAAATTAACAAAATGTATCCAAGAAAGAGTTTTTTTTTGATTTTAAAAAATAAAGCATTTCTAGAGAAAATTTAAATTTCAATCAACTAATTCGAAAATTATTGACATTTTTCAACACTAAAAGTTGAAATTATTGTTATCTTAGAGGGAGCTTTTGAATAATCAGATTTTTTAATCGAAGTGGAATTATTTACTAGTTATTTTGGTAAATACAAATGGAGACATTAGTAAAAATAAAATCAAAAAGCATTAATTCTCAATATACCTTTAATACGTTGAAAAATGTTAAAAAAACCTTTTTGGCTTCAGAAAGGTTTTTTTGTTTTGATTTAAATTTCCTATAAAAACAATACCATTAATGGTATCATAAAACCACATTCTCCAAGCCAGCGATATTTGTCTGTTTTAGGTTGAAAACAAATCCAAGTTTGCACAGCTGCATTTGTTGATAAAGCTATAAAACTACAAAATGTTGTTGAATTGGAAGACAAATAAAATCCAAACAAAAGAATAATAAAGTTTAAAAAAATCAAACTATAAATTTTCAATAAATAAGAGTTTTGACTTTGTTCAATTTTGTAAAACAAAACACGTTCGACTTTTCCAAAAAAATATAAATTTTGATAAGCAGTCAAAAAAAGTGAAATTCCAGCCAATATTTGCACATTACTTACAGTATTAAAATTATCAATAGAAATAGCACTTCCTATTATACCAAAACTGTACAAAATAGCTGTAGCCAGCTCTTTGCTGGGAGCTAAAAATCTCAACATCGCCCAATAAAACAGCATGCAAGCACACATGATAAAGCCAAAGTACAGTGTAGATTTCTTCAAGAATAAAACACTCAAAACACCTGAAAAACAAAGTATTACCAACCATAAAATTATTTTTTTATAATAGGTTTTAAAAAAAATATGCCTTTCAGTTTGAACTTGAGTAGGATTGAGGTTATCTAATATTCTATCTGAAATATAAATTGCCCAAACTGCAATGGAAAGCGATAAACCTGTAAAATAAGTTGTTTTATTGATAGTTTGACCTAATCGAGCTATTAATAAAAAGTGTGCAAACGCCCCAAGCACCACATCAAGACTTAAAAGATGGGCAATTTTCAAATATTTCCCCATGGCATTTGCGAATCTTCTAGCAAGCTAATAAGCTCTATTTTGTCACCAATTGAAATGGCAGTTTCTTTGCCCACATCAGACCCAATAAGTATGTTTTGTCCAAAGTAAATTTTGTTGTTTTTTTGTTTTCTATAGGTGGCCAAAGTTCGTAAAGGTTCTTTTTGAAAAACACCTTTATTGCTTTCAATAGTGGTCATTATACATCTAGAGCAAGGTTTTGTACCTATAAATGCCGCTTGCCCAATTGTAAATTCATGCCAGAAATCTTCTTCGTAAGCATTGCCACCTTCAAATACCAAATTTGGTCTAAACTGTTGCATGGCTACAGGTTTTCCTAACCTATTATTTAGGTCGCTGAGCGATTCCGAGCCTATTATCAATATAGGAAAGCCATCCGAAAATGAAACAGAGTTTAAGGCATTGCTGTGTTGGAATTGTTTGCCAATTTGTCGCTCCGTTGAATCTTCGGGCAACCTTACCAACGAACATTTGATACCCAAAAAATCTGAAAACCAAAGGTCAATAGTTTTCAAAGAAGTACCTTTTGCGAATATTTTATCATCCCATATTTCTACCTTTTGGGGTGAAAGATCAAATAATCTTTCAAGTAGATTGAGGTCAACAGTTAGAGTAGAGCCTGAGTCGTTTGGTTTTGAAATAGTAAAAACACCTTCATTCAGTTCCGTTTTGAGTAAAGATAAAACTGGATGTGAGCGCTGACTGATGAAAACATTTTGCTCGTCTATCAGCATCAGACATCTGTCGTAAAGTAGACCGTTTTTCGATAATTTGGAGGTTTTGAGATGCACACCAGCCAACGATTTAATAGGATAAATTACAATATCTGACAAGGTTTTCAATACACTACTCATGATTAATTTCCGGAAGTAGAATCTTTTTCTGGTGTAAATTCTATAGATACAGAGTTTACACAATATCTTTTGCCCGTTTCGGTAGGGCCGTCATCAAAAATATGCCCTAGATGTCCGTCACATTTGGCACACATTATTTCTGTACGGGTCATTCCGTGAGTGCGGTCTGTTATAGTTTTTATTTTACCTCCTTTTATCTCTCTGTCAAAACTAGGCCAGCCACAATGCGAGTCAAATTTCATATCTGAAGTAAACAATTCGTTGCCACATCCAGCACACTTATAGGTGCCTTTGTCTTTATTCATTAGCAATTTACCTGTAAAAGGTCTTTCTGTCCCCTTTTGCCTGAGTATGTAATATTGTTCTTCGCTGAGACTATTTCGCCATTCGGCATCTGTTTTTTGAGAAGTATTTTCCATTTTATCTTTTTTTAAATCTTTTTTAGCAACTTGTCCGCAAGCACTAAACATAGTAACATATACCAAAGCCAAAAATATAGTAAATGCTTGTCTCATTGCTTTCGTTTTTTTTTAAAGTATAAATCATAAACCCATTATTAGGCTATTAAGTTTGGGTAAAAATATAATTTATCGTTTTGAGTTTAGGGCTCTGTTGAAAAAAGCTATCGTAATTAGCGACAAACTCTTTCTCAAAACTAAAATGGGTATTTATTTCTTTGCCTTCAGACAAATAAAAAACGTAAAATGTTCCTTTATTTATAAAACCTAAAAATTTACAAACTTGCTCTTCTTCTAATAAAATGGACTTGTTTCCGATTTGTTTGATTTGTAAAAATGTTTCAAAAAGACTACAATCATTTTCTGTTAAAAATGACACTTTCTTTAGCTAATGTTTAAACAAAGTGTAGCTGTTATCGGACAAATGTTCGTGACTGTTCAAAGTTTCTTCTTTTAATTATCCTTAAATTTAGCAGAAAAAAAGCTACTTGATGATTTTGCAACAGATTTCAATCTAAAAACATTAAAAAATTATGAACAACAAATTCAATCCTGACATTCATCATCGTAAATCTATAAGACTCAACGAATACGATTACTCTCAAGAGGGACTCTATTTCATTACTATGTGCGTACAAAATCGAGAAAACATATTTGGCGATATTGAGAACCACAAATTAACCTTAAATCCGCTAGGTGAAATAGCCCAAAAAGAATGGTTAAATACCATAAATATCAGAGACAACATAAAGCTTCACGAGTTTATAATAATGCCCAATCACATACACGGAATTATTGAAATCACAAAAAACAAATCAAAACCAGAAGATAATCAAGGCTTTAAATCCCCTACTCAAACCATAGGCTCCATAGTAAGAGGTTTTAAAATAGCAACCATTAAACAAATAAAAGAATATATCAGTAAGGGCGAATTGCAATTCGCCCCTACGAGCGAACGGACGGACATCGACAAGGGCGAATTGCAATTCGCCCCAACAATAAAAAATCTAGATTATAAAATATGGCAGAGAAACTATTACGAACATATTATAAAAGACGAAAAAGCTTATAAAAATATTTCTAGCTACATTCTTACCAATCCAGAAAGGTGGATTGAAGATAAACTTAGGTAAGGAAGAAATAAAAGTAAGGGCGAAATGCAATTCGCCCCAACGAACTAACGGACAACGGTAAGGGCGAAATGCAATTCGCCCCAACGAACTAACGGACAACGGTAAGGGCGAATTCCAATTCGCCCCAACAAAAAAACAGACAGAAAAAGATATACTCTTTCTGTCTGTTCAATTTATATTAAAAAAGTTTTTCTACAAAACAGCTTCTGCCAATACCAAAACTTTATTATTCAATACTTCTACTACTCCGCCTTCTACCTGAAACGATTGTGCATCAGCGGTAAGTGTACCTTTGGCAAGAGTAGCTACTATAGGAGCATGGTCTTTTAGAATCTGAAAAGATCCATTGTAACCAGGCAGTGTTACTACATTTACTTCGCCAGAAAATACTTTTCTGTCTGGGGTAATAATTTCTAATTGCATCATTTTTATTTTCCGATTTTCGTTTACCTAAATATATTTGTTCAGAAAAACGATATCGTTGGAATACATTGAAAAAACCAATACATTCCAACAATTAGTTTAAATTATTTAGCTGCCTCAGCAATCATTTTTTCACCTTTTGCAATAGCATCTTCTATGCTACCTACCAAGTTGAAGGCCGCTTCTGGCAAATGATCATATTTACCATCTATGATTTCGTTGAAACCTTTGATAGTATCGTTGATATCAACTAATACACCTTTAAGACCTGTAAATTGCTCTGCAACAAAGAATGGCTGAGACAAGAAACGTTGTACACGTCTAGCTCTAGAAACCACCAATTTATCGTCTTCAGAAAGCTCATCTAGACCCAAAATTGCAATGATATCTTGTAATTCTTTATATTTTTGAAGTGTTTCTTTTACTCTTTGAGCTGTATTGTAGTGAACCTCTCCTAATACTTCTTGAGAAAGTATTCTTGATGATGAATCTAACGGATCTACAGCTGGATAAATACCTAACTCAGCGATTTTACGAGACAATACTGTAGTAGCATCTAAGTGAGCAAAGGTTGTAGCTGGTGCAGGGTCAGTTAAGTCATCGGCAGGTACATATACAGCTTGTACCGATGTAATAGAACCTCTTTTTGTAGAAGTAATACGCTCTTGCATTGCTCCCATTTCAGAAGCAAGTGTAGGCTGATAACCTACTGCTGATGGCATACGACCCAAAAGAGCCGACACCTCAGAACCCGCTTGTGTAAAACGGAATATATTATCTATAAAGAAAAGAATATCACGACCTTGCTCTTCGCCTTCTGCATCTCTAAAATACTCAGCTACCGTCAAACCAGATAAAGCTACCCTTGCACGTGCTCCAGGAGGCTCATTCATTTGACCAAAAACCAAAGTTGCTTGAGAACCTAGCAAAGCTTTTTCGTCTACTTT
>JAGNSI010000156.1 GCA_017988135.1 Pseudarcicella sp. | reverse complement strand
CAAATCGGCTTTTGCCCAATTTTCTATCAAATTTTTCTGAAAAGCGGATAAATTAATGGGGTCTAAAACGCCTCTACCTACATTGGGCAGGTCATAATCATGAAAATCGACCACAGCTAGGCTATGGTCGATTTTATGTGCTAAAGTTTGCTTTAAAAAGTTTGCAAAACGCAGTGAATTACTATTTTTTCGTGGCGAAGTAGCTATAATGGCAATATGCATATGTTATTATTTTTTTCTAAAAAACAGTTGAATAGGCACACCCGAAAGGTCAAAATGTTCTCTCATTTTGTTTTCTAGGTACCTGATATACGATTCTTTGATATATTGTGGCAAGTTACAAAAAAACGCAAAACAAGGGTTCTTTGTTGGCAATTGAGTGATATATTTTATTTTTATATATTTTCCTTTCCATGCTGGTGGTGGGTAGTTTTCTATCACCTGTAGCATTATATCATTCAGTTTTGAAGTTTGTATTTTGCGGGTTTTATTTTCGTAAACCTCCATAGTTTTTTCTATGGTTTGCAATATACGTTGTTTCTCTATCACCGATGTAAAAATCATAGGCATATAGTCTAGCGGAGCCATTCTTGCCCTGATCGCCTTTTCAAGGGTAACAGCAGTATTCGAGTCTTTGGTTACCAAATCCCATTTATTTATCATGAGCACTATTCCCTTGTGGGCTTTTTCTGCCATACTCACAATGTTCATATCTTGTGCTTCAAGACCAGTTTGTGGATCTATGGTGGTAGCATCTATCAGTACTATGGCAACATCAGACTCTTCGAGTGCCTTTAAAGACCTCAATACCGAATAATACTCAATATTGTCATCTACCTTTGCCTTACGGCGTATTCCTGCTGTATCTGTGATGATAAAATCTTTACCATAAAGCGTGTAATGATTATTAATGGCATCTCTTGTAGTTCCTGCAAGGTCAGTTACTATACTGCGTTCTTTACCCAAAAGTGCATTCAAGAATGATGATTTACCTACATTGGGTCTGCCCAAAATGGCTATTTTAGGTATACCCGAATTAGGATTTTCTACACCTTCGTCTGGAAAATGACTGATAAGTGCATCCAACATATCTCCTGTGCCAGAGCCACTTTCTGCGGCTATAGCAAATGGATCCCCTAAGCCTAGCTCATAAAATTCGTTTGCCTGATACGCTTTTTCGTGCGTATCTGCCTTGTTTGCAACTATGTAAACTGGTTTTTTTGAACGCCTCAAAACAGCCGCAAACTCACGGTCTAGTCCTGTAAGCCCAGTATGGCAATCTACCACAAAAAGAAGCACGCTGGCCTCTTCTATCGCCATTTCTACTTGTTCTCTGATGGCTCCTTCAAAGATATCTTCTGAGCCATGTACATATCCGCCCGTGTCGATAATGGTAAAGAATTTTCCTGACCACTGACCGTAACCGTAATGGCGGTCTCTGGTAACGCCTGAGACGTTATCCATAATTGCCTTTTTCTGCTCGATAAGGCGATTAAATAATGTAGATTTGCCCACATTGGGACGACCTACAATTGCGACGATGTTAGACACTGTATTTATTGTTTAATTGTATTCTTTTTTATATTCAATCAGAATCCATATGTAACTGATTTCTAATCGAATATACTATTTTTTATTCTTGATAACCAAAGTTTCTGAGTTTTTGGCTTTTTTGCCTCCAGTCTGGCTCTACTTTTACAAATTGTTCTAAAAATATTTTTTTACCAAAAAACTTCTCCATTGCTTCACGGGCTTCTGTGCCTACTTTTTTGATAGATTCGCCTTTATGCCCTATCAAGATAGCCCTTTGGCTGGTTCTTTCTACATAAATCTCTGCCGAAACCCTGATAAGATTTTCTTCTTCTTTGAAGCCCATTATCACTACTTCGCACGAATATGGTATTTCTTTTTTATAATTGGTAAATATTTTTTCACGCAATATTTCTGATGCAAAAAAACGCTCTGGCTTATCTGTAAGCTCTTCTTTGTCGAAATAAGGCGGATGAAAAGGTAATTTTTCTACTATAGTATCAAATATTTCGCCTATATTTTTTTGTTCTAAAGCTGATATCGGCAATATGGCTTGTGTAGGAAAACGCTCTCGCCAATGGGCAATTTTTTCTTCTATTTGCTCAGGTGTAGCCAAGTCTATTTTATTGATAAGCAACAAAACTGGCACATGGTCTATTTTAGATAATTTATTGATAACGTCGTCTTCGTCGTGTTTTTCAAAAATATCTGTTACAAAAAGTATAATATCGGCATCTTCTAGCGAGCTATGCACAAAATTCATCATAGATTTATGCAACTCGTATTTGGGCAAAATAATACCGGGAGTATCTGAATATACCAACTGGAAATCAATGTCATTTACCCTGCCATTCAAAATACCCATAATACGATGACGGGTGGTTTGTGCCTTTGAGGTAATAATAGAGAGCCTTTCGCCTACCAAAACGTTCATTAAAGTAGATTTGCCCACGTTGGGCTTGCCAACTATACTTACAAATCCGGCTTTATGATGGTTTGTTTCCATGAAATTGTGTAATGCTTTGTTTTAAAAATGGCTATAACGAAAAAAAACGAGCCAAATCGACTCGTTTTTAATATGTAGCAGGAACAGGACTCGAACCTGTGACCTTTGGGTTATGAGCCCAACGAGCTACCGACTGCTCCATCCTGCGATGTATTGTGATACAAAAGTACTGCTTTTATTTTAAAAAGCAACATTAAGAGACAATATAAATTTAAAAAGAAAAAATAAAAAAAACAATACACTAAAAATCAACTATTTATCTATCAAAATATTTATCGATTATGTTTAAACTTTGTTAGTAAATAGGTAAATACTTTAGCAGCGGCGTTCAAATAAACAAATCTTGAAGGAAAAGTAACCAGCCTTTTGTTTTCTAATGGATTGGGGTAGCCATACATCATTACTACATTTCTGTAATATTTGGGCACACTAAAACCTTTGTCTTGAAGACTTATCAAAATACGCTCGTAACGCAATCGTGGAAACAATGAATTGAAATGTTGGTATTTTTCCCAAAACTTTTTGATTCGTTCGAGCTGCTGAATGGGTATTTTTTCTGCTAAAATATTTTTTTTCAACACCGGGTTTAAGTCTACATCAAAATATCTTTCTAACAAGCAAAAGCCAGTCAGCAATGCTTTGCGTAACTTAAGCTGAGATGCAAAATCTATCGCTTCTTGCCAATTGTAATCTTCGCTTTTACTTTGATAAAACATCATTAGGTCTGTGAGTAGCTTGAATGTCACCCAGCAGTCTCTCCCACCGTGGTGTAATATAAGCATCATCAATAATATTTTATCTGATGGCACCTGACAGGTGGCGTGGGCAATCTTTGCACTTTGGGTATTTTCAAAAAAAACATTAATATCTAACTGATACGGCAAAAAACTATAAATAAAACCCCAATGAAAATCTATGGACACCTGAAAACCATTTTCAAGGGTTTTGTCTAAAGTAATTTCGTGCAAACCATGCGCTGAAAGTGTATCGTCTAACTGATGTGATATACTTTCCCATTTTTTGGGATTGCGGTGATGCATCACATATCCGTTTTGAATAAAATACATCAATGCTTTCTTGGCATCTTCGGGATGTACAACCAAGTCTAAATCGCTAATTTCCCTTAAAGGTTGATTGTTGTAAAATTCTTTCAAAAAAATCAAACCTTTGTAAGGTAATATTCTAATATTTTGACTTTGCAACTGACTCAAAATATCAGCCAATTCTACACTAGTACTAAGATTTGCAATAGCTTGATGCAGAGAAATCTGCTGTAAGCGACCAGAAAGCGAATTTTGATGATTGATTTCTTTGAATGAATGATGCAAAACAGGGCTAATCTTATGAAAAAAAACCATCTTTTGTAGTTTTGCCCAATCTACTTCACTATTGACTATCCTTTCTAATTGAGCAGGATTTTTTTTTAGCAAACTTACCTTGCAGCTTTCTATCAAAATCTGTAATTCTGGTGATATTTCCTCTGTGTTACTCATGCTTGCAAGTTAGCTGGCTGGGTTGATTTAGCCAAACAAAAAACTAAAAATCAACTCCAATTCCAAATGGGTGTATAGTTTTTATCAGACTCGCCGATAATAGTTTGATGATTTTTTTCAACCCAAGCATGCGATTGAAAACTGGTGGTTTCTCTTAAAATTCCAATTTTTATAATGATGTCTTTTTGATTTCTCAACAAAAACTTTACTGTAAGTGCTTGCGGCAGGCATGTAAAACCAAAGGGAAGTATTTTACCGACCGATTTTACATACTGAACTATTAATTCTTGACGATGAGATGAACAAATAGGTAGCTTAGAGATATGTTCGAATAAAAATTTAAACTTAGAAAACGGCAATAAAAGAGCTATTTTAAAAAAAATTAAACTCAATATCACCTTCAACAACAAAGTGAATTCTGAAAATTTGAGATGAATAATTTTATTGAGCAACTTCAATGAGTTTTTCTTTTAATAATTTTTCAATCAAAACATTTATATCATTTTCGGCTGTTTGTTTATCTATTTCAAATTCTGAAACAACTACATCGAGCAATTCACTGGCACTTGAAGGGGTACTTTCTAATGTTTCCCAAATACAGGCTCCTACTTCATTTAGCCCATAATAAATACCTTTTTTATGATTCAAAATTACTGTTTCGCCAGCTAGTGCAGACGACATTTGATTTTCTGAAAGTTTATATTTTATCATTGGTTATACTTTAGATTGCCTTGAAATCACAAAGAAAGCAAAAAGAACACAATTATTGAAACAAATATAGCCTTAAAAAAAAGGCGTGAGAAAGAAACACAGATAACTGAAACAAAAATAGCCTTAAAAAAAAGGCGTGAGAAAGAAACAAATGATTGGAAACAAAAATAGCCTTAAAAAAAGGCGTAGAAAGAAACAAACAAATTTTGAAACAAAAATAGCCTTAAAAAAGGCGTGGAAAAGAAACACAGATAATTGAAACAAAAATAGCCTTAAAAAAAAGGCTAGTAAAAGAAACAAATTAGTGGAAACAAAAATAGCCTTAAAAAAAAGGGCAGAAAAAGAAACAAC
>JAGNSI010000155.1 GCA_017988135.1 Pseudarcicella sp. | reverse complement strand
ATCTGAAATTACTTTGTTACTGATTTCTATAGATGATGATAAACAGCTTTTAGCTGTTTATTTTTCGCTACAGGCACCAAGAAATAAAATATTGCTTGCTAAATGCAAAGAATGGATTAGCTTCATTTTGTGTTTTTGGTTAATGATTGTTTTTATTTTCCACAAAATTAAGCTAATTGTTTTATATTTTCAAAAGCTTTTAATGAAATTAGTTTATTGATATTTCTCTAACTTTCATTGGTATTGGGCTCTTGAAGGTTATTTAGTTTTTGATAAAAACTATCGGCTTTGTTTATTAATTCGGCATGGGTGCCACTTTCTATGATTTCTCCATTATTGATTACCAATATCAAATCTGCATGTTGAATAGTACTGAGCCTATGTGCAATAACCAAAGTGGTTCTGTTTTTCATTAATGTAGTAAGGGCTTCTTGTACTAGTTTTTCAGATTCATTATCTAAAGCAGAAGTTGCCTCGTCTAATATCAAAATTGGAGGGTTTTTTAGCACTGCTCTTGCTATGCTTAAACGTTGTCTTTGTCCGCCCGAAAGTTTGCCGCCTCGGTCACCAATAAAACTATTGTAGCCTTCGGGCATGGTAGAAATAAACTGATGAGCATTGGCGATAGAAGCAGCCTCTATTACTTTTTCTTGACTGGTTTGGGTGCCAAACTTGATATTATTATCTATAGAATCGTTAAAAAGAATAGACTCTTGGGTAACTATTCCTACCTGATTGCTCAATGACTTCAAAGTGAGATTCCTGATGTCTATACCGTCCATCAAAACTTGCCCATTTTGTGGATCATAAAATCGAGGTAACAAATCGGCTATGGTTGATTTTCCACCACCAGATGGTCCAACCAATGCAACCATTTTTCCTTTTGGAATTTTAAAAGAAATATTTTTGAGTACCTGTCTGCCTGTTTGATACGAAAAACTAATGTTTTTAAATTCTATTTCATGTTGAAATTCTTCTATCGTTACAGGGTTTTCTATTTCTGTAATAGCAGATTGGGTATTCATAAGCGTAAGTATTCTTTTGGTAGAAGCTACACCACGTTGAATATTACTGATGGCATCCGAAATAGATTTTGCAGGACGCATAACTTGTGAAAACAATGCAACAAAAGCTATAAAAGTTGATGGTGAAAGGCTATTGTCGTTTCTCAAAACCAATGTTCCGCCATACATCAATATGCCAGTTACTACTAATACACCTAATGTTTCAGAAACGGGACCAGTGAGTTCTTGCCTTTTCATCATTTTTATGATAAGGTTTCTGAACGAATCGTTTTGAGTTTTGTAGCGTTCTATAATGGTTTGCTCGGCATTAAAGCCTTTTACAATACGCATTCCTCCCAACACTTCGTCTATTAACGAAAGCATATCGCCCAGCGTTGCTTGGGCATTGGTTGCGTAAGTTCTGAGTTTTCGGGTTATAGTGGCTATGGTTATGCCAGATAAAGGAATAATTATAAGTGAAAATAAAGTAAGCTCAACAGAATAAGAGAATAACGTAATAAAATATACAATGAGTGTAAATAATTCTTTAAAAATAGCCGAAAAAGCTCTACCTATAGAACCTTCTACTTCTTGTACATCAGTAGTAAGGTGAGCCATAATATTGCCTTTTTTTTCGTTATTAAAAAAACCAAAATGTAAAGTCATGGTTTTTTCGAAAATTGATTGTCGCAACGAAGTAATGGTTCTTATTTCTACTTTTTTGAGTGTTCTTTGAGAAAAATATTTAAAAAAATTAGCCAAAAATACCGACAAAATCAATCCGAAACAGGCATATTGCAATGCACCCATTTTGCCATAAATGTTTACAGCTTCTGTAAGATAATACCCAAAACCGTCTTTAATATAAAGAGCTAAACCATTTAAACTACCGTCAAAAATTGGTTTTGAAAGTTTTTCTGTTGGTGAATTTTGATTGTTATTGTCAAATAGTATTTTCAGTACAGGTATTAAAATAGTAAAATTCATTATGCCAAAAAAACTTGACAATAGCGATAATACGAAATACGGAAAAATATATTTCTTGACAGATTCGGTGTATTTGAGTAAAAGAAAATAATTTTTCAAACGATATTTATTTTGACTAAAGTATAAAACCTATAAACTTAAATTATTTTAGAGGATGCGTTTTTATGTAGCAGAAACTTCTTTTTGCATGAGGTTTAACAATCCTTTGGGTGCTACTAAGGTCGCTTCCCTTATTTTTTCTTGTAGTTTCAGAAAACCACCAATCAATGCTTCGGGTCTTGGTGGGCATCCTGGTACGTATACGTCTACAGGTATTATTCTGTCTACGCCTTTTACTACATGATAGCCATGTTCCCAATATGGTCCACCGCAGTTAGAGCAACTTCCCATAGAAATTACATATCTAGGCTCTGGCATTTGTTGGTAAAGGCGACGAATACGGTCTGCCATTTTGAAAGTAACAGTGCCCGCTATTATAATTACATCAGACTGCCTTGGCGAAGGTCTTGGAAATACACCAAAGCGATCAAGGTCGTAGCCAGACGTCATTGTTTGCATCATTTCTATGGCACAGCAAGCTATACCAAAACCCATAGGCCAAAGTGAACTTAGTCGTGCCCAGTTCAATAAGTCATCTACCTTGGCTATCACAATGCCACCTTCACTAAACTGTTGATCAAGTAATCCTTTCATCTTTTGCGGGTTATTTAATGACAGGCTCTGTATTTTTTTTGCCAAAAACAGAAATATTTACATATCGTTTTGGTGCCAATCTGAAATCTACAAGCAGTTTGTCTAGATTTACCATTGATCTGTTCAAGGTATTGTAGAGACTATCGTCTTTGAGTAGTTTGCCCATACTTCCATTTCCAGCTTCCATTCCAGCAAGTATAAGTTGTAAGTTTTGAATGGTTTTGTTTGTTTCGTTTAATGTTTTACCCAGCTTGAGAGCGTTTAAAGAATCTGCCATGGTGTTGAATTTGCCCATCAATGGTTTTATTTCTTTTTCAGTTTCTATCAAATTAGCAGTTAGCAATTTCATGTTGCTTGTGATTCCAGCCAAATTTTGTTTGTTTTGATTGACTAAACCATTTACACTACCATTTATTCCTTGTATAGAATGGTCTGTGTTTACAAGCATTTTATTGAGTAAATCTCCTGTGTTTTTGAATTTTAGTGATACAGTTTTCAGAGCTATCAACAAAGAATCGGCATGGCTAAGTACGGGTAATGCTTTGTTTTTTAGGATTTCGGTAAGTCCAGTTTCTGAGTTTGCTATAAGTGTTTCTCCTTCTTTTAATATTTCTCCTTTTCCTAATAGTAGATTCATAGATTTACCACCGAGCAATTGGTCAGAGAGTACAGCAGATGTACCTTTATAGAGGTTTATGTTTTTGGCAATGCTCAAGGTTACCAATATTTTATTGCCTTTTTGTTGAAGAAGTTCTATAGATTTTACTCTGCCTACAGCTAGTCCGTTTATAGAAACAGGGTTTGATACAGCAAGACCGCCCACGTTGTCGTATACCACATAATAGGTATTAGTAGTGGAGAGTACATCACTACCTTTTAGGAAATTGAAACCTACATACAAAACTATAAATGATACTATAGCTAGAGCCGCTACTTTTATTTCTTTTGACATTTTTATTTTTTTTTAAACTAAAAACGGTTTATTGAATCTTGTTATTCTATTTCTTCTTTGTATTGTTTAAATGCTTTAAAAAGCGATTCTGCTATTTCGTTTTGTCCTTTTTCCGAACTCAAGTAATTTTCATCCGTTCTGTTGGTCAAAAAACCAGATTCTACCAAAACGCTAGGCATAGAAGTTTCCCAAAGAACCAAAAAACCTGCTTGTTTTACGCCATAGCTGGTTCTTGCAGTTTGTTTTTTAAATTGTCTTTCTATTTTTTGGGCCAATTTTATACTGTTGGCCATATAAATATTTTGAAAATTTGACAACGTAATGTGCCCCATTGGAGACTTAGGATCAAAACCTTTGTAATTTTTTTGATAATCTGTTTCTTGCAAAATTACAGAATTTTCACGTTTGGCTACATCTAAATTGCTATTTGTTTTGTGCAAACCCATGGTAAATGTTTCTGATCCTTGAAACTTGCTGGAAGGATGAGAGTTGCAATGAACAGAAATAAACAAGTCAGCATTTTTTCTGTTGGCAATAGCAGAACGCTCGTGCAAATCTACAAACACATCTTTTTTGCGGGTATAAATAACTTTTATTTCTGGATAATTTGATTCTATCAATTGTCCAAAAGCAAGAACAAGTTTGAGAGCAATTTTAGACTCGTGGCTATTTTTGCCGTGACATCCAGGGTCTTTGCCACCATGACCTGCATCTAAACAAATGACATTAATTTTTTGTGAATTTTTTTTAAGTAATTTCGTGTCGTTAGAAATACTTGAAAAACTAGATAAAAATCCCAGAAAAATTATAAAACAAAGCAGTTTAACTGAATTTAACATTTTTTAATTATGATTTGTTGCCATAAGCTTTCAAAGTACTAATTTTGTAACGAAAAAAATGTATTTTGAAAGATAGTTTGCATAAATAATTACGCAAATTTTAATACAAATATAATTTTTAAAATCTTAACTATTTAGTTTTTTGTTCTTTCTGTATATAAATCTATTGGAAAGACTGTGCTTTTTTTAATTTTAAATCATTTTATTTTGTCAAAATTTATCAAAAAATACTTGTTCGTTATCATTGGATTTATCGCATTTTCGATAAACGGATTTGGGCAAAGACTGTTAGAAAAAGACAAAAATGGGAAACTTGTTACTTTAGATCCCAAAGCTCCCCAATCCAAAGCTACAATAAAAGATACTTTGGTAAAAAACATCAGCGATACCCTCAAGAAAGAGCAAGATATTACCAATACTGTTGTCTATTCTGCCAAAGATTCAACCATAATGGACACGGAAGCTCAAGAGGTTTATTTATACGGAAGTGCCAATGTTACTTATGGTGACGTAAAATTGGATGCCGATTTTATAAAACTTAGTTGTGCTAAAAATGAAGTATATGCCAAAGGAATGTTTGATTCTACAAGCAACAAACTTAAGGGAACACCCATTTTTACACAAGGCGGAGAAC
>JAGNSI010000047.1 GCA_017988135.1 Pseudarcicella sp. | reverse complement strand
TGTATACACCATGGGATACAAATTCTATTTTTTATGAAAAATTTAGAAAAAACATTTGCCCACAATTGAGTCAGCCCTATTGGTCATACCTCACAACAAAAGATTTTAAAGAATAATAATCTGTTTAAAAAATTGGGCATTCCCATTTTTTTAAAACATTTCAAATAAAAAAAGCTGTTAATATCAATTATTAAAAATTGACATTAACGGCTTTCTATTTCTATTCAAAAAACTATTTTGTTGAAATCAAGAAAGAATATTTGTATTCTTTTCCTTTCAATAAATATTTTTCCATAGGTAATAATCCCCAACTATTGTCGCCACCTACGCCCATTTGGCTATAGTCTATGTGTACTTCTACCAAGTTTTTCAGTGGTACTTCAAATGGGTGAAACTTGTTTTCTAAGTCGCTTTGTAGATAGTTTTGGGCATTAATATCTAACAATTTATCTAAAGCTTTAAACGACAAACCGTTGCCATTTGAGTTGGTCAAGCTAAACCAACGTACATCTGTTTTGTTACCGTTTTCTTGTGGTACTTCATATTGTACAAATTGGTCTTTTACTTTGCCTTTATACAAACCTACCAAAGCTGAGGTGTTTCTATCCCAATAGCTTTCGTGTGGTCCACGTCCGTACCATTGTAGGTTGTCGTATTCTTCACGTATCACGGTAGACATCCCTATTCTAGGAATTTCGGGTAGGCTGTCTTTGGTTGCTTTATAAGTGAAATCTACTTTTACATTGCCTGTTCTTTCTATATTGTAAACCAACGAAACCCTACTTTTGCTATAAGCTAGCTCAACTTCTGATTTTACTGTAATGGCATTAGCAGAATTTTTTTCTACTTTGAAATTCAACAATTTCATGTCTTTGGCTACATCTTTCCAAGCTGAAGTACGTTTAGCAATATATTTTTCAGCTCCCATGTCGTTATTTACTGGTGCACGCCAAAAGTTAGGAACCAAAGGGTCTCTGATTATGTATTTTTCGTCTTTACGATAAGAAGAAAGCATTCCTGTTTTGTTATCAAATATTACAGTAAAGTCTTCACCAGTAACAAATACATTCTGACCATCTAGTGTATCTATCTGAAACTCATTTTCTGACCTCGGTGGTAAGGGAATATCTTGTTTCGAAAGAATCACATTTTCGCTTACCGACAATTGCTCATAAGCTACCACATGACCTTTTTTCAACAAAGGTTTTTCTGTTTTTAATGCAGCATATACATTTACAAATACTTCACCGTCGGTTTTATAAGCTGTGCTTGGCACTGTTATTTGTATGGTTTCTTGTGGTTTTACAGAAGCGGGTAATAGTAGTTTACCTTCGTTAATCACTTCACCATTTTTTAAAATTTTGTAGGTAAAATCAAAATCAGAAAGGTTGGTGAAATAGTAATTGTTTTTGATAGAAAACTTACCTTCTGCCATATTTACTGGACTGAATTTGATGTGCTGATATACTTTTTTTACTTCTTCCATACTAGGCTCTGGTGTGCCATCTCCGAATACTAAACCATCGCTACAGCCGTCATCTGGGTGTAAAAATTTAGGATCGTAGTCGGGTTGCCAAGCAAAATATGGTTTTCCGTCTGGTGTTTTTTTGTTGAAAGTCTGATTTTTCCAATCCCAAATAAATCCACCTTGTAATTGATACGAATTGTTTTCAATCAAATCCCAATATTCTTTCATGTTACCTGTGCTATTTCCCATGCTGTGAGCGTATTCACACAATATCATTGGGCGTTTGTCTTTCATGGCTAAAAACTTCTCCATGTCTGCTACACGGTGATACATTGGTGCTACTATGTCAGAATAATCGTCAAGCCAAGCTTGTTCGTACTGTACGGGACGGCTTGTGTCTATAGATTTCAAGGCTTTATAGGCTTTTTGAAAGTTTTCTCCTCTGCCTGCTTCGTTTCCTAAACTCCAAAAGATAATAGACGGATTGTTTTTGTCTCTTTGGTACATATTATGAATACGATCCCATGTGCAAGCATACCAAGCGTTGTCTCTTGCCAAAACATTGTTCATCGCATATCCATAACCTTTGAAATTATAAAGCCCCATTCCATGGCTTTCAACGTCGGCTTCGTCTACCATGTATAAGCCATATTTATTACATAGCTTATACCACAAAGCTGCATTTGGATAATGACAATTTCGTACAGCGTTGATATTGTAAGCTTTCATAGTTTTGATGTCTTCTATCATAGAAGCTTCGTCTATCACGTGCCCGTTGTCTGGGTGATGCTCGTGGCGGTTTACACCTTTAAACAATACCGCCAAGCCATTGATAAGTACTTGAGTGCCTTTGAGCTCTACAAATCTAAAACCTACTTGCTGATTGATAGCTTGCAATATTTCTCCTGTAGGTTTACTGATAGTGGTGATTTGTGTGTACAAATAGGGTTTTTCGGCACTCCAAAGCTGTGCATTAGGCACAGGCAAGTCTAAAGTCTCTGTTTTTTCTGAACTGGCTTTGATGCTTTTTTGAGCTACTACTTTACCTGTTTCGTCAAATAATTTCACTTGAACATTGAGATCTGAGCTAGTTTTCGAGTCATTTTTTAGTTGAACAGTAGTATTCAAAGTACAGTTGTTATAGTTGCCACTGTAGCTGTACTTGTTGATGATATCTTCTACATATACTTTTGGCGTAGCTATTACAAATACGTCTCTTTCGATACCGCTCAAACGCCAAAAATCTTGGTCTTCAAGATAGCTACCGTCGCACCAGCGGTATACTTCTACAGCTATATCGTTGTTACCTACTTGTGCAAATGCCGTAATGTCAAATTCGGCGTCCATTTTTGTGTCTTCTGCATAGCCAACTTTTTTGCCATTTACCCATACATAATAGGCGGAGTTTACACCTCCAAAGTGGAGTACCAATCTTTTGTCTTTCCAAGTAGCAGGTATATTGAACGTTCGTTTGTAAGAGCCTACTGGGTTCCATGCATCTGGTAGCTCCAAAGATACTTTTTTAGGTCTGGCTCCCACCATCCAAGGGTATTTTGAGTTTGCAAAAATAGGCACATCATAGCCTTCCATTTGCCAGTCTGAAGGCACTTTAATTTGTTTCCATGATTTTACATCATAGTCTTTTTTGTAAAAGTCAGCTGGTCTTTTAGATGGTTTGTCTGCATAATTAAACTTCCACAAACCATTTAAATTCAAAACATTTGGAGAGGTCATCCAGCTGTCAGCTTTTGCCTGAAGCTCATTGTTGTATGGAATAAAAAAAGCATGTTGTGGTAATGTGTTTACCCTAAATACAGCTGGATCTCGCCATTCTGGCAGTTGTGCAAAAGCACTTTGCAACAACATCAAGCAACATGAAATACCAATCAGTTTTTTCTTCATTTTGTTTATTAATTATATTGAAATTATAAATATCAAAACTTTACCTCTTAATTTAAAGATACGTTTTGTTAGATAAAATGCTTTAAATTTCCAGCTAAAAACAATAATTTTTTAGCTTAAAATTATATTTGTAAATATACATGGTTGTTTTTAGGGATAAAAGTGATTTTATATTTGAGCACATTTATAAAGAGGTATTTTAAACTCAAAAGGGAGGTATTTTTGTTTCAAATTATAAAATTTAAGTTTAGAATTATTTTGAGACCTTTAAAATCCTAAAAATTATTCAAATATTAAAATAAAAACATATATGTCTTTAAAAATAAATTTAATGCCAAATTTATGACGACCTTTGCAAAATGTTTTATCCAAAAAAAACAAAAACAATAAGGCATAATTACGCCATTCAAACGAATTCTGATGACTACATTTCAAGACTTACAACTCATTGCACCTATTCAAAACGCCCTTTCAGAACAAGGTTACGTTACACCTACGCCCATTCAAGCAGAAGCGATTCCTTTGATATTGATGGGAAAAGATGTACTGGGTTGTGCACAAACGGGCACTGGTAAAACAGCCGCTTTTGCTATTCCAATTTTACAGTTGTTGAAAAAAAGTACAGAAAATAGAAAAGGTAAACGAAAAATAAAGTCATTGATATTGACACCTACTCGTGAGCTGGCAATTCAAATCGAAGAAAGTTTTATTGCTTACGGTAGTCAGCTAGACTTGGTATGTACTGTTATATTTGGTGGCGTAAAACAAAATAAACAAGTAGATGCACTGCACAATGGTGTAGATATTTTGGTAGCCACTCCTGGCAGATTGTTAGATTTGATTGGGCAACGTATTATACAACTTTCGGATATAGAAATATTTGTTTTGGACGAAGCAGACAGAATGCTCGATATGGGGTTTGTACATGATGTACAGAAATTATTAAAGCTTTTGCCACAAAAAAGACAATCATTGTTTTTCTCGGCAACTATGCCAAACGAAATCATTAAGCTGTCAAGCTCTATCTTGAAAAATCCAGTTTCGGTAAGTGTAACCCCAGTTTCGTCTACAGCCGATACCATTCAACAGCATTTGTATTATGTTGGCAAAACCGACAAAAATGCTTTGTTGCTACAAATACTTGCAGATAAAAAAATACAAACGCTGCTGGTATTTACACGTACCAAACACGGGGCGGACAAAGTAGTAAAAGTACTTGCCAAGCACAACATAAAAGCAGAAGCAATACATGGTAATAAATCACAAAATGCCAGACAAAACGCACTCAATAATTTCAAAAACAAAACCACAAGGGTATTGGTAGCTACTGATATTGCCGCAAGAGGAATAGATGTAGATGATTTGGCACATGTAGTAAACTATGAAATTCCTAATATTTCAGAAACCTATGTACATCGTATAGGTCGTACAGGTCGTGCTGGTGCAAACGGTACTGCATTTTCTTTCTGCGACGAAGAAGAAATGCCGTTGATAAAAGATATTGAGAAAATAATAGGCAAAAAAATACCTGTTGTAGATACGCACGACTTTGCATTGGATCTGTCAAACATTAAAGTAACACCCAATAAATCAAAGTCGAGCATAGGAATAGCACCCAAAAATGCCGAAGCTAAACCATCGAGCAAGAAAAAATGGTTTAGAAAAGGGAGTAGTAATAAACCTGCTCAAAAGTAGATTTTATTATATTTTATGAAAACATTCAATAATGCGATTTGCAACTGCATTTACATTGAATTTTTTGACAATTTCTAAAGATTTAAATTGAGCATCAATTCTTTTTTCAGGCGACAGCTTTACCATAGAAAGCATAGCCTGAAAAAGGCTATTGGGGTCTTTTAAATCAAAAACAAAACCATTGCTTTTTATCAAATCTGGTGCACAGCCACATTGGCTAGACACAATTGCTGGCAAGCCACAAATCATAGCTTCGTTTACCACCAAGCCCCAAGCTTCAGAATTACTAGTTAAAAGTAAGCAATCTGAAACTGTAAAGTATTGAGGCACTTCATACCAAGGAATAGAAGGCACAAAAACCACATCGTTTAATTGATTTTCAGTAACATAACTTTGTATCATTGCTTTTTCGGTGCCATCACCTATCATCAACAATCCCCAATCTGACGCTTCGGGACAATTGACCTTGACTTTTTTGAAGTTTTCTAATAATAAGCTTAAGTTTTTTTCGGGAGAAAAACGCCCTACATACACAAAATTATGTTTAGTTTTCAAATCCCTAACCTCAAATTTATTTGCTTTAGCTTGGTCAAAAATTTGTTTTATTTTTCGGTCATCTACTACAGCAGCATTGTCTACAAAAAAAGCGTCAGTATTGGCACCTAGCTCTATTAAATATTGTTTAGAAAGGCTTCCAAATGTGATAAATCCTTTGGCAGAATCAACCAGAAAACTTTTGAACTTTTCTTTTAAAAAAGATTTACCTGCATCAAAAGAAGTTGATTCTGAAGAGATTACCAGTTTTACATTGTTCAATTTTGCCCATATTATTACTATCGGCATCACTGGATCTACGCCATAACCTGTGATGTTGATCACGTCGGGTTTGTACTGAATGATAAATTTTAAAGTAGCTTTTATTTTGGCTAAAAGAGGAATATTTTCTATATAATCGTCAAACAAAAGATGAAAAGAATACTGCCATTCATTTTTGATAGATGTTTCCATACTTTTCCTACCTATTTCGTTTTTAGCTATTTGTAAAACTAAAATTTCTAAATCGGGTGGACATATTTTGTCTATCTCTTGAAAAAGCACCGATTTATAGTGTGCCCACAAAATATTATGAAGTATGAGTATTTTCTTTTTTTGCATATATAAGCGATAAAAAAACGTATTTTTTCTAAAAAAGCTTTTGGCAAATATATATCTTTATAAAAAATATAAAAAATGCTTCTTTATTTGGATTAATCAAAAAATGGCATTTTTTTTGTTTTAAAATTCAAAACAATTAATTCAATACCGATAAAACACTCCTGAAAAAAATTCAACAATGAATGAATCTCAAAGCGTTTTGTCTGTCACAATTTAAACAAAATAAAAATACAGATGAAATCTTATTCTTTGTTATCAAAATTCAATCACATATCTGGCACTACTCACGAACCCATTAGAGCTTTAGTTTCGGTACAATACCCTGAGCTTTCTACATGGCATCAAATAAAAACTTCGTTTAGTAGTATGTTCAAAAAACAACGTGCTGCTTACCTTGCACTTACCGATAATCATTTGGTGCATATTCAAACAGTGGGTGAAGATATTCTGAAAACAAAAAAATATACTTTAAACGAGCTACATGAAATAAAATTTGGTGTAAAAAACGGAACAGAACAAATGAAATACTCTACCGTTTCGTTTAGTGTAAAAGAAGGTAAAAAATACAGTAAACATGCCCATGAGTTTACTATTTTTCCTTCATTGTTCTTTTCAAATTTAGAGTATTCGAAAAATTTAGCCGAAATAGAACAAATGACAGAAATGCGTCAGCTATTACTTTCAAAGCTTGGCGAAGTGCAAGAAAAATCTAAAAAAACATTTGCATAAATAAATTTTAAAAAATAATTTTTAAGCCAAAAACTAGCTAGTTTTTGGCTTTTTTTTTAGTAGCTAAGTGGCTAATCATAAATATTTTTATGTATAACAAAATAAAAACCCAACTTTAACATTTATTATTAAAATGAATCCCTAAATTAATTTTTACATTTGTTGTAAATTGACCAAAACAAATATTAGAAATTTATGCTAAAAAAAATAAACATAGAAATTTTAGAACAATTGGTAGAAGTTTTAAGTCAATTGAATTCGCAGATTTACATCCAACAATTGTGCATATTAAATAACAACTCTATAGGGCAGCACGTAAGGCATATCATAGAATTTTATGTTTGTTTGCTGAAAAGCCAAGAAACACAAATTGTAAATTATGACAATCGTGAACGTAATTTTAACATAGAATTGGATATAAATTACACTTTAGCATTAATAAAAAATACACAAAAAATACTTTCTGAAGAGAATTTCAATCAAAACATTACACTTGTGAGCAGGTTTGGCTGTGATTTTGAAAATTGTGTTAAAAGTAGCTTCGATAGAGAACTCAATTATTTAATAGAACATACAATTCATCATTTTGCCATTATAAAAATCGGGATTAACGAGGCTTTCCCGATGGTAAATTTGCCTGAAAATTTTGGTATAGCGCATTCTACCATTCGTTTTAAAGAATCTGTGAATACCTAATATTCACCCAAATACTAGTCAATACATTATGAAAATCATTACTTTAATTTATTCTATCATTTGTTTTTTTAGTATCCATTCTATTTCTCAAACCTCTACAGGAAAAAGTATCGAAGACCAAATGATTGAGAAAATAAATAATTATAGAACATCTAGAAAACTAGGGAAGCTACAAAAAGATTCGATCATCTGTGTGGCTGCAATAGCTATTGCTTCATGTAATGCAAAGCAAAGTGATCTTTCACATACCTGCAACGGCACATTTTGCAAAAGATTGAAAGCGATAAACTACGTAGGAGCAGAAAATCTAACGACTTACAGTACTGTTGAAGAAGCTTTTCAAGCTTGGCTCAAAAGCCCTTCGCATCACGCCAACATGATAAGAAAAGAAGATCTATACATTGGAATAGCCTTTGTGTCTGGCAAAAAACAAAATGTATGGTCTATGATTGCCGGTACGCCAAACTGTGAAGATTGCCAAATAGAATGCAGGTGAGTGGGTTACATTTATTAATTCCAAATCTTTAAAACAAAAATGAACCCCCAAACTACCTATTTGATTACTCTTTTAATATTTTTAAATAGTATCAACTTATTAGCACAAAAAACTTTTCATATAGAATTGAGAGATAGTGCGACTCACCAATTTATATTATCAAAACAAATAAATGCCTTTGTTAAAAGTGCGAAAACCAATAAGTTTATTTTTGACAACCCAAATAGCAGCTCTGATTTTGAAATCACTTTACAGAATGGTTTGTATGATTTAACAGCCATTGTTGAAAGCTATAAAACTCTCAATCAGAGAGTTATTATCACAGATACAAGCTCAAATCGAATTGTTTTTTATTTATCGCCCAATCTCAACATGCTTGCTGAAGTCGTTGTAAAGCCTAAAATGAAAAAATTTATACGATTTGAAGAGGATAAGTTAATGGTTCAAGTAAGCGACAATCCAATGCTAAATACAGGTGATGCCTTTGATGCTTTAGAACGAACTCCCGGAATAATGGTTACTCCCGACGGATCACTTTCATTGAAAGGTAAAACTAATATTATTATTTGGATTGACGGTAAACCCACTGGACTTGAGGGCGATAATTTAGCTGCACTTTTACGAAGTTTTCCTGCCAATTCAATCGAAAGATTTGAAATTATTAGCAATCCAGGGGCTGGATATAATGCCAATTCGGGAGGTGGAATAATTAATATAATAACTTTAAAAGGAAAAATAATAGGTAACACTTATGCTTTCAGTACAGATGTTTCTAAAAGCGAAAATTTAAATTCAAACACATCTTTTAGGTACAATAATCGTAGTAAACATTCAAACCTGATGTGTTTAGTGGGATTTGGAACCGAAAAAAGGGAAACTATCACTAGCTCTGATTATCTTTTCGACCCAGAAAAACACAACAGAACTAAAGAAAATTTAGCATTAAATACTAACAAAAAGCCTTCTTTATTAGCAACTTATGATAATGATTTGACCGACCAACTAAATATTAATACAAGAATAAATATTTCACAGTCAAACGCCATTTTAGGGAATAACAATAATATGTTGTTTACGTCAAATCCCAACTCATATTGGAATACAATATCTTCTAAAGATGCTTCTTTTTTATATCAGAACTACTCATTGGGTTCTACATACCTATTAAAAGAAAAAACAAATCGTAAAGTAACAATGAATCTGAACTACACAAAAAGCAATAATGAAAATAATACTAACTTTTTAGAAAACAGCAGTTTAAACGAACAAAACAAAACTTTATATAGTATCATTAATAACAACATAAAAAGTAATAATTGGGCTTATGAAACGAAGATAAGTTTGCCTTTTAAAAAGTATGGATTGAATAGCGGGCTAAGCTTTAATAATCAAAATATTGAAAGCAATGGTAAATACAATTTGCAAAACCCTTTACCGATAGATAAAATATTTTATACTAAAACCTTAGGCTATACATTTGAAGAACAAGTAAATGCAGCTTTCATAGAAGTAAGTAAAAAATGGAAAAAACTCAATCTAATTGGAGGAATGCGTTACGAAAATACAAATACAAAAAGTATAAATTCAAATGGCATAAAATATTTCGACACCACCTATGCAAATGTATTTCCTAGTTTACGTGCAAATGTAGATTTCAACGCTGTTGCCTTAGACTTGTCTTATTCCATGAAAATCACACGCCCAAACTACACCGACCTTGACCCTAATATAGAATATACCGATTCGTATAGCCAAAAAGAAGGTAATCCATTCCTGAAACCAACATTCGATAATAAATTCGAAATAGGACTATTTATTAAAGATTACCCTTTGTTTACCTATACACTTTCGGAAGAAAAAAATGCAACATTTATAGTAGCAAATGCTAAAAATGGTCAAATTAGAAATAATTTTGAAAATATAAACAAGGTCAGCATACAAAATATATTTTGTGTATTGCCAATTCCTTTTCAAATAATAACCTCTCCAAAAAAGTTTTTTCAAGACCTCAAAAACGACAAAATCAACAAAAGTAACACCAATTATTTGGCACTATTTTACAATTACAATAAATCAACTATTCAATCTAATTATCAAAATTTATCCAATTTACCATTATCTGTTTATGGAGCGATGTTAAACGTAGATGTGAAAAAAATATTCACATTAAGTGGACATTATATTTACTCACCAGGTGGAAATAGGTATTTTCAAACTATTGATAAATTTCAAAAATTAGATATCACTTTGTCGAAATATTTTTTAGCTAAAAAGTTACAGGTAAAAATCTATAGCAGAGATATTTTTAACACTTTAGAGCAAAACACATTTTTGGATTATACCACAGTACAGTTGAAATCTTACAACAAAACAGAAACGCAACGATTTGGAATAAGTGTTTTGTATAACATCGGTAAGTTTGCTTTTCAAAATAAAGACAAACAAAATATCAACATCAACGATGTAAATGGAAAAGGAAATTTTAATAATGGAGTGCAGTAGGGGTTGATTGATTGATTTTTTCTAAGTTCAAACTTCTATAATATATTGGAAAACTTATAATGAAAAAGAAAAGAGGAGTGGGGACAAATAAAAAATGGCTTCCTTGGTTTTTTAAAAGTAACGACTAATTTTTTGTTCAGTTTTTTTTACACACACATAATCCTTCTATCAGGCATAAATTCCATCAGGCTAGAATCTAAAATAAAACAATAACATTTTAATATCTTTGTTGGTAGAACGAATAATGAAATTTAATGATACCAAATAAAACTTTTCTGATACTGATTTTACAATTTCTGATTATTTTTCTATCAAAAGCACAAACAGCCGTAACAGTTTCGGGAATCTTAAAAGACAAAAACAAGAAAAATGTTTTACCTTATGTAAGTGTAGTCTTGAAAACAGAAAAAGATAGCACTTTTGCTTTCGGAACGGTTTCTGACGAAGATGGGCGATTTTTATTGTCAAAAATAAAGTCAGGCAATTACTATTTAGAATTTTCATATGTTGGCTATTCTACCCAAAAACAAGCCCTTTTTGTGGGTAATCTTTCGGAGTTTTTAGATGTTAAAACCATTGAATTAGAAGAGAAAACCACCTCACTCAACGAAGTAATTGTAAGTAGTAAAAGTGCCGATTTTAATGAGAAAATGGATAAAAAAACATTTTCAATGAAAGAGAATATTAGCCAAAATGGTGGTTCTGTTTTACAAGCAATGCAAAACCTACCTAGCGTAACTGTACAAGATGGCAAAGTGCAAATTCGTGGTAACGACAAGGTAACAGTGCTAATAGATGGCAAACAAACAGCAATTACTGGCTTTGGTAATCAAACTGGATTAGACAATATTCCTGCATCTGCAATAGAAAAAATAGAAATCATAAACAATCCTTCTTCAAAATACGACGCCAATGGAAATGCAGGAATCATAAATATTATTTATAAAAAAAACCAGAAAGAAGGTTTTAATGGTAAAATTGGTTTCACAAAAGGCTTAGGCTCGCTTTGGATTCGAAAAGAAAATCTACCAAATATTAGGTCTCAATATACATTCACGCCAAAAATCAATCCAAGTGTTTCTTTGAATTACAGAAAAAATACAATCAATCTTTTTTTTCAGGGAGATTATTTATATACAGAAACACTAAACAAAAATGAATTTGTAACCAGAAATTATGACAATGGAGAGGTTATAAATTCTCAATTGAAACGAAACAGAAACACACATTTTACCACTTTGAAATCGGGAATAGACTTTACCATTAATAAGCAAAATTCTTTGACCGTTTCAGGACTTTACGGTGGTGAAAAAATAATAGACAGAGGCGATCAGCCATTTTTTAATAGCGATATCTCACAACGCAAAAGGCTTTGGCAATTTCTGGAAGATGAATTGAAAACGACTTTTATGGCAACAGCAAATTTTCAACACAAATTCAAAGAAACGGGACATTTGCTAAATATTAGTTTCAATTATACATTTCATAGAGAAGATGAAAAGTATTTTTACGACAATTTTTTGCCAACTTCAAATGGAACTGATGCTTTTAAATTATTATCAGACGAAAAGGTATATGATTTGAATTTCGACTATATAAAACCTCTGAAAAATGGACGATTAGAGACTGGAATAAAATTTCGCAATAGAAATATTCCAACCAATATGCAATTTATGCCAGGTGAAAACTCTATTATAGATAATAATGCTGGTGGTTGGGCTACTTACAAAGAATTAATTCCTGCTATTTATGGAAATTATATTTTTGAAAACAAAAAATGGGAAGCAGAATTAGGTTTACGAGTTGAGTATGTGAAAATTGGGTACGACGTAAATCCAAACCATATTGTTTATAAAAGCGATGAATATGATTATACACAGCCATTTCCAAATCTACGATTGGCGTACAAAATCAATAACTTCAATAAAATTTCGATTTTTTACAATAGAAGAGTGGATAGGCCAAACGAAGTCGATATTCGTATTTTTCCAAAATATGATGATGCTGAAATTATTAAAGTTGGGAACCCAGCTTTGAGGCCGCAGTTTACCAATTCTATGGAATTAGGGCACAAAACAACATGGAAAAGCGGTAGTTTTTTTAGTTCTATTTATCACCGATTTGCAAACGGTACTATTACAAGAATCTCCAGCACAACACCTCCAAGTAATTTGATTTATGCAACTTTTCAAAATGTAAACAAAAGTTACAATACTGGATTAGAATTGATTTTGACACAAGAAATCTCGAAAAAATATGCTTTCAATTTTAATTTAAATGCTTACCGAAATCAAATTGATGCATTTACGATTGAAAATAAATATCCTATTTCTCATTCGTTTTCGGCAGAAAAGCAAGAAATATTTTCAGGAAATATTAAATTTAACAATACTTTTCATTTTGCTAAAAATATCGGCGCACAATTCACTGTCATTTATCTAGCACCAGATATTATACCGCAAGGTAAAATAAAATCAAGATTCTCATTGGATATTGGATTGAAAAAAACAATTCAAAAAGGGAAAGGTGAAGTGTTTTTCAATGCAGTTGATTTGCTAAATACAATGATTATAAAAAAAGAAATAAATGGAAAAATGTTTAATTATACCAGTATAGACTATTATGAAACTCAAGTTTTACGACTTGGGTATAGCTATAAATTTTAAACAAATATGCCAAAATAACCTTTTTGTGGTCTTATGCGAAAAAAAATAAAAGCAAAGAAAATTCGACAAACTGAAACAAATAGCCAATGCCAACTATAGAAATCATAACTGAAATAAATTCGACACTAGAAATATGCTTTGATCTTTCAAGAAGCATAGATTTACATAAAATCTCTACTGCTCAAACAAAAGAAGAAGCCGTTGCTGGAAGAACCCAAGGGCTAATAAATTTGAATGAAACTGTAACATGGCAAGCTACACATTTTGGTATTAAACAAAAATTAACCTCAAAAATTACAGCATTTGAAAGACCAAATTACTTTATTGATCAGCAAACAAAAGGAATTTTTAAATCGATAATTCACACACACCAATTTGAAAAACTTGACAATAAGGTAATAATGAAAGATATTTTTGAATTTCGTTCGCCATTAGGAATCTTAGGTAAGCTATTCAATCATCTTGTACTCACCAATTACCTACAAAAACTCCTCACTGAAAGAAATCAAATAATCAAAGATTTTGCAGAAACAGAAAAATGGAAATTAGTTTTAAAAGAAAATGAAATTTAGCCTAGGCTAATTTAGTTGACTTATAATTTCTAAATGTATTGAAATGAAACAATAATTTAACGGGCTAGAATCAACACTACAACAGAATCGACAGACAAAGACATTATTATCACCACGGTTTATGAAGAAGTTAAAAACCTTAAACGGATTGGGGATATTTCCGCAAATGCTTCCAAACTTTATGGAAAACAAGAGAAACTAAGAGTAGAAACTATTGAAAAACTAAAAAAAAGCAGCCATTTTGAAAGGTGCTACACATATATTCATACAATCGGAAAACTTTGCTCCAACGCCTATAAACACGGTGAGTATTTCGGGAGTTGCATATAAAAAGAAATAGGGGGATTCTAGTTAAATAAGAATTCACTACTTAAAGCCAAAATCAAAAGAATTCAAATACAATTTTAACAATCAATGAAGTGAAAGAATAAAATCGGTTCAACAGATCATTCTTTGATAAACAAAATATTTCGTTCTAAACCAGCAAGTTTAGTGCGTTTGATAGCTGATTTCTTGAATACTTCTTGGAAAACTTCTACAGTGATTTCTTGCCAATCATTCCTTTGCAAATCTTTAAACTGAGGGTTCAACAAAAAATTGGGTTCATTATGGGATTTAGAAAAACGATTCCACGGGCATACATCTTGGCAAATATCACAACCAAACACCCAATTGTCAAACTTGCCTTTCATATCCAAAGGAATAGCTTCTTTCAGTTCTATGGTGAAATAACTGATACACTTTGAGCCATCTACAGAATATGGCTCATCTATTGCATCTGTGGGGCAAGCATCTATACAACGAGTACAAGTGCCGCAATAATCTTTGATGGGCTGGTCATAAGCCAACTCCAAATCTACTATCAGCTCTGCTATGAAAAAAAAGCTTCCTTGCTTTTTGTTGATGATATTTGTGTTTTTGCCAACCCAACCTATTCCCGACTTTTCTGCCCAAGCTTTTTCCAAAACAGGTGCCGAATCTACAAAAGCTCTACCATTTACATCACCTACTTTAAGTTGAATATCGCTTAACAATTGTTTTAATTTTTCTTTTACTACATAATGATAATCAACACCATAAGCATATTTAGAAACTTTTAAGTCATCTTTTCCTTCAGACAACTTTTCTTCAGGAAAGTAATTATACATTAGCGAAATCACAGACCGTGCATCGTCTACCAAAAGCCTAGGGTCGAGCCTTTTGTCAAAATGATTCTCCATATATTTCATTTCGCCATGCTTATTTTTATTAAGCCAGTTTTCCAACCTTGGTGCTTCATCTTCCAAAAAACCAGCTTTAGAAATTCCACAAAAATCGAAACCTAAAACCTGAGCTTGTTGCTTTATGAAAACAGAAATGTCATTTACAGATAGCATTCAAAAAATCAATTTATTGTAAAACTTATGCAAGTTGCTTAAAAATAGTGGATATTTTAAATATTAATCGCATGTGATTTATTCCTTATAGTATGTTTATCGCTCATTTTAAACTTCTTTTTATACGCTAAATACGCTTCAATTGTTGGAAATATATTTTACTTTTAAATTAAATTTCCTGCTTTTCTGTTATCATTAATCACCTAAAAAGCAATATTTATACTTTTATTTATTAAATTTAAAACAATTTAGTTTTTTGTGTTTAAAGTCAGTAAAAATGAAACCCGAAAAACAGCTTTAAAAGCAAAAACTTATAATTACTAAAACCGATTATGTATCCAAAATAGAGCCTTTTCATATTGCCAAATTTCCCCTAAAAACAATATGGTTGAAATGGAAAATATCTAATAAATGAGTACGCAATCAAATTCAAATCAAACAATGAAACAATTTAAATACCTTTTACTCTTTACTTGCATCGTTCAACTGTTTTTAACCAAAACTATTGCTCAAAGCCCATCACCTACACTAAAATGGAACAACAACAGCTATTCACCTAGTAATATCTATCCAACTTCTGACGCTGGATGTATTGCAATACAAAATGGCTCAATAGTAAAAATAAGTGCCACAGGTACATTACAATGGACAGCACCAGCTGGATTCCCTGCCTCCACTATCATCAAAGAAACAGCAGATGCTGGTTTTCTTTTGTTTGCAGCAACCAACATCGCTCCAACAGGTGTTACAGGTGTTCAAATAGGTGGAAATGATGCTTGGCTGGTAAAATTAAATAGCTTAGGAACAATAGCTTGGTCTCAAAATTTAAGTGGACTATTGGACGAAAAGCCTATCGGTTTAGAGGTTTTAGCTTCTGGAGAAATTGTAGCAGGGCTTACTTCCAACTCTACAAGCATTTTGTCTACTAATTCTAAAGGAGGTATAGACACTTGGGTTTTCAAACTTTCAAATGCTGGTGTAGTTTCTTTGAAAAAAAGTTATGGTGGATCAGGAAACGACCAAGCTATAAAACTTTTGACTACTGCTTCAGAAAAAATACTAATAGGAGGGCACTCAAACTCAATGACAGGAGATGTAGTCAATAACCTAGGCTCAAATGATGCTTGGTATTTGGCTTTAGATAATTCAGGCAATATTATCACAAAAAGTAATTATGGCACACCTGGCGATGATATTACAATAGGATTTGAAAAATCAGGTACAGAAGATGCCTATTTTCTAATAAGAGCATTTAGTCCAGCTTCTCCAGTGCTTACAGATAATTATAATATCCTTAAATTTGAAGGCACCAGTTCTGCAAATTACAGCTGGAAACTATCTTTTGCACCAGTAATAAACAAAATAGTACCTACTACAGATGGTGGCTTAGCAATACAAAATGCCAGTTCAATAGTAAAATATAATTCAGCCGGACTACTGCCTTGGAGCTACGCAACCACCAGTGTTGCCTTAAACAAAACCAGCGATGGCGGTGTTATTTTTTCTGAATTAGGCACTAGTCAATCTACTGACAAAATTACCAAGCTTACTTCAGCAGGATTATTAGACTGGACATTGACAAATGTAAACCCTATCGTTGGAACAGTCCGTGTACCAGATGTTCAATTATCAAGCGATAACAATTTTCTAATATCTTTCAACGGATTAGGCAAAATATGTAGTAATGCTTACAAAGGAACACTTCAAAACCCAAGTTCAAACATACTTATTTGCGATAGAGATTCTGTAACGTTAAGCTATAGCAACGACCCCAATTTCTCTCTTCAATGGAGAAAAAATGGAATAGATATTTCAGGCGAAGCAAACAGAAACTTAAAAGTAAAACAAGCTGGTAAATATACCTTACACTTTACAGACATTGCTTGCGGTGGAATAGGCAACACCGATACTATAACAGTTAATTTTAAACCTTATTTACCCGTTATCTCTGCAACAACAGACACCACAGTATGCGACGGACAATCAGTAAGTTTAAAAGTTGATTTCCCTATTACAGCTGGTACTTGTACGCCAAGCAACTTTCAATGGAAGAAAGATGGCGTAAATATCATTGGTGCTACATTAGCTACTTACAGTACTACTTTGGCTGGAAATTATAGTGTAACCGTATCAGGTCCGAGCGTAAGTGCTACCACAAGAAGTATAAAAGTAAGCAACAAACCATATTTGCCAACTATTACAGCAGTAGGTGATACTATAATATGCGACGGATTAGCCGCCAATTTAAAGGTTAATATTCCAGCCA
>JAGNSI010000154.1 GCA_017988135.1 Pseudarcicella sp. | reverse complement strand
ATTATTTTGAAAATAATAAGGATTTAAATAAAGCTTTGGTATGGATAAACAAAGCAACAGAGTTGAAGCCTAAGGCTTTTTGGATGTTTTTGATGAAAGCAAGAATACAGTTTAAGATGGGCGACAAAGCAGGTGCAATTGCAACTTCTAAAAAGTCTATAGAGTTGGCTAAAGAATCAAATAGTGATGATTATGTTGCTTTAAACGAAAAATTATTAAAAGAGATTGGTGAATAAAATTGTATTCTGAGTTGTATTTATTTATTGTATATGTGTAAACTTTATTAATAGTGAAAAATATTTACTTAATAGGAATGCCTTCTTCAGGGAAGAGTTCTTTGGGAAGGCTTTTGGCGGATGAAATCAATTATAATTTTTTAGATTTGGATACTGCGATTGAGCAATATGTTCATATGTCTGTACCTGATATTTTTAAAAATTATGGAGAAGAATATTTTCGTAAAGTAGAAACTGTGGTGCTTACAAAGATAGAACCCAACCAATCTTTGGTAATAGCAACTGGTGGTGGTACGCCTTGTTTTTTCGATAATATGGATTTTATTCTTGCAAATGGTGTTAGTGTTTTTTTGAATGTTTCGCCACAGGATCTAGCAGAAAGAATACAAGCTGGTCAAGCTGTTCATAGGCCATTGATAGACTTAAGCTTAAACAAGCCTGACTTAAAAGCTCAAATGACTGAAAAATTAGCACAAAGAATAGCTTTTTATCAACGAGCAAATGTTCAAATTGATGGAAATCTTACTGTAGATGATATACTTACTAAGTTGGATAGTGTACTTGTTTGATTTTTATCTAATTTTTGGACATAAAAAAGGCTTCGTTTTATCGAAGCCTTTTTTTGTAATGAGTACATTTAGAAAAATACCCCTATTGTAGCCACAGCTCTATATTTTTTTTGGTTGATGGTTGCCATAGGCGTTTGATCTTTGTTTAGTGTATAAGGTCTATAAAAATCTTTCCCATTGGTATGTATACCTGCAATGTCAATAAAAAAATCATCATTTCTGTAACCTAATCCTAATGAATAAGATGTAATTGCTCTTGAAATTTTAGCTTTGTCGGTAAAAGGTTCTTCTTGGTAATTGAAGCCAGCCCTAGTGATAATGTCGCCAAATTTGTATTCAGCACCTACTTTGTAATTGAGTATGCTGGTGAAATATTCTTTGTTGAATTGGGTTGCATCTTCTAATTCATAGGCTAAATCTTCATTTTCTTCACTATTATCCGTTTCAAAACTAGTATTTCCGAAATTAGTATATTCTACGTCACCACTGATAAAACCTTTTTTGCCAAAGAAAAATGCCATACCAAAGTTAGCTTTGTAAGGAGTACAATACGTGAATTCATTGATGGCTGCCTTGTTGAAATTTTTAGGTACTTTAGTTATGAAATATTGGTCATTTACAAGCTTGTACTTAAAGCCTTTCTGCGACATATTTTGTTTGAGTCTTTCAAAAATTGCTTCATCAAGCACTGGTATGCCATTTTTGTTTGGGTCGATATTGTTTGTAATACTCGAGCTGATTGTTTCTTCTATGCTCATTATTGAACCGCTATGAAGGCTTGCTCCAAACCTAATCTTTTCAGATGGTTTGTAGATTGCCCCCACAGTTAAGTTCAATCCACTCGCTGTTGCATTATAATCTTTGGTTTCAGACATGTCTGAAACAGCAGTATTTTCAATGTATTTTTCTTTGTATATGATTTTTGATGTATAGCTAATGTTGGGTATCCCAAGGGTGAAGCCCAAATATAGTTTTTCGTTTTTTGAACCGCCATAAGAAATTGAAAACTGACTTGATTTTCCTTCTGAAAAATAAGAGAAGTCTTGATTGGTGGTATTGCTTCTTTCACTTTTTAATACGCCCAAAACACCATTTTCGATATTTGGAGATACTAATAAAGACCAAAAATGGGCAGATTTTCTGCTATATAAGTCTGGAAAGTCAAATAAATCATCGTTGAATGAATTTATATTTGCGTCTATACTTTTGTTTTTGTCAATTCCTTGATTTACTGTTTCAACAAAATGATCTAAAATGTTGTTGTTATAGGTATCGTTTAGTCCAGAAAATTTTATGTTTTTATGAAAACTTTCTAATCTGTTGTATCCCAAAGCCCAGGTTCCTCTCCATTCGTCTTTGTAATCACGTTTACTACTGAATACAATTCCTAAATTTGCAATGTTGAAATTATTTTTATTTGAAGAAGAATTTTTTTGAAGAAAGTCAGACTCAGACTCAATAATATCGAAACCTGGAGTCAATACTATTTGCGAACGAGTATACTGCCCCAAACCAGCTGGATTGCCTATACAATTGCTTAATTCAGCACCTATAGCGGTATGGTTTCCACCTATACCTTGCATTCTGGCTGAGCCATTTACTGTGCTTTGGTTGAAAAGTTTAGTTAAACCTTCAAAATTGTTATTTTGAGCAAATATTTGGGTACTGCACAGGCATATCAATAAAGAAATTCTTTTCTTCATGGTGTTTATTTAGATTTAAATTTTCTTAAATTACTTTAAAAATAAAGTGTAAATTTTTAGATGAAATTAGCATTTTTAATGCTTACCTAGAACTTCTAGAGCTGCTTCCGTTTCCGCTACCTCTTGAAGACTCGCTTGAACTTCTATTTGAAGAAGACGAAGATCCTGATGAAGACGAAGAGCTACTAGGCGAATAAGTAGAAGACGAGCTTTGTCTTCTTGGTGCAGGGCTGTCATCGTACGATGAATTAGACATTCTTGAAGTTCTTGTAGGGGTCTGTGGTCTAGAACTTGTACTTCTAGGCTGGCTATTAGAACTAGAATTGTTGCTATTATTTGAGCTTCTGCTGTATCGTCTATTGTTGCCATAATAGTAGTTGCTTCTGTTCCATGGGTCGTTGTTGTAGTAATTGTAATAGCTATAATAGTTAGTATAGCCCCATGGGTTGTAATAATTATTCCAAGGGTTGTAGTATGAGCTATATCTATTACCGTTGTACCATGGATCGTTCCAAGAATTGTTTGCCCAATAATTATTATTGTATGGGTTATAATAATTATATCTATTATTGCCTAAAAACAGTCCAAAAGCGATATCGTTATTGTTGCTCCAATTGTTCCAAGAATAATTGTTGTTAGCAGAGTTCCATCCATTACTGAAGCCATCTTGATAGCTTTGCTGATTGTTGCGGTAAACACTGCGTGAATCTATCCAGTTTTTTGAATAATATTCATCTTCTTGTGGTGTTTCATTGATGATTGCTTCTGGAGTACTTTCTTGGTAGTCGGGGTTTTGATAAACCGAACTATTCCCGTTAGAACTATTTCCTCTTTGGTAAGAATAACCGTTTTTAGACTGTCTGATTACTTTTTCTTTAACAGTTTTGTCGATTTCTTCAGCACTCATATAAAGATCGTCACCTGCAGCATTAGTAGTGGCTACCTGTTGAGAAGTAGTACAGCTGGTGATAAAAAACGTTAAAACAGCTAAAATTTGGAGGTATGATTGAGCTTTCATTGTGTTTGTATTTTAAATCGTCATTTTTAATTTAACAACAAAACCTTAGATTTCGTTCTAAATTACAAGTCAAATTTACTATAATAACTTATCTTTGCAATAGATTTAACATTTCTTTAACAACATATAAGTAAATATTTAATTATTTTATTTCACTAATTAACTATTTGTTTATCAATGTTTTGTATTTTAATGTAAAGTGATTTTGAAAAGAATTTAAAATATAAAAATGAGCAAAACTTTAACAAAACGTGCTGATAATTATTCGGAGTGGTATAATGAATTAGTTAAAAAAGCCGATTTGGCAGAAAATTCAGCCGTGAGAGGTTGTATGGTTATCAAACCCTATGGTTATTCTATATGGGAAAAAATGCAAAAAGCTTTAGACGAAATGTTTAAAGAAACAGGTCATAGCAATGCGTATTTTCCTTTGTTTATCCCCAAATCGTACCTGTCAAAAGAAGCATCTCATGTAGATGGTTTTGCCAAAGAATGTGCTGTAGTTACACATTATCGTTTAAAAAATGACCCAAATGGTGGGGGAGTAGTGGTAGACCCAGAAGCAAAATTGGATGAAGAATTGATAGTAAGACCTACTTCTGAAACCGTTATTTGGAGTACATATAAAAACTGGATTCAATCTTATAGGGATTTACCTTTGCTAATCAATCAGTGGGCAAATGTGGTGCGTTGGGAAATGCGTACAAGGTTATTTTTGAGAACAACTGAGTTTCTTTGGCAAGAAGGTCATACAGCCCATGAAACTAAAGAAGAAGCAGTTGCCGAAACAGAACAAATGCTAGAAATATATGCCACTTTTGCTGAGCAATTTATGGCATTACCTGTAATAAAAGGTATTAAAACAGCCAATGAGCGTTTTGCAGGTGCCGAAGAAACTTATTGCATAGAAGCAATGATGCAAGATGGAAAAGCACTTCAGGCTGGCACATCACATTTTTTAGGTCAAAATTTTGCAAAAGCTTTTGATGTGAAGTTTTTAAATAAAGAAAATAAGCAAGATTTTGTTTGGGGTACTTCGTGGGGAGTTTCTACACGATTGATGGGTGCTTTGATAATGGCACATTCTGATGACGAAGGTTTGGTTTTACCTCCCAAATTAGCACCTATTCAGGTGGTTATAGTGCCAATATTTAAAGGAAAAGAGCAACTAGATGCTATTTCTGAAGAAATAAAACCTATTATTTTAGACTTGAAGAAAAAAGGTATTTCTGTGAAATTTGATAATTCTGATAAACAATCACCGGGTTTTAAATTTGCAGAATACGAGTTGAAAGGTGTGCCGGTACGTTTGGCAATTGGTCAAAGAGATTTAGCCAACAAAACTGTAGAAGTAGCCCGCCGTGATACGAAAGAAAAAAATACTTATTCTATAGATGGAATAGCAGAAACTATTGCTTCTCTATTAGATCAAATTCAAGAAAATATATATAATAAAGCCTTGAATTTCAGAAAAGAAAATATTAAAAAAGTAGACAATTGGGAGGATTTTTTAACTACTTTGGATGATTCTCCAGGCTTTATTGCAGCTCATTGGGATGGTACATCAGAAACAGAAGAAAAAATAAAAGAATTGTCTAAAGCCACTATTCGTTGTATTC
>JAGNSI010000046.1 GCA_017988135.1 Pseudarcicella sp. | reverse complement strand
TAATAACATTAGTCTCATTATTGGAATATTTAGAAAAGGCATTATCAGTAGCGATATCTAAAGTTGCACCTAAACTATAAGCACCGAAAGTAGATGGTATTCTATCATAAGCTTCATTCAAAAAAGATTCTATAAAAGTCCCCTTATTTAAATCCGAGTTAGTAAAATTTCCAGTAAACATCATCTCATCATTCAATGCGTTGTCCATTGGTTTTTCTAATACATCTTCACATGAAGAAGAATAGAAAAATATAATAAACAATAAACCTATATTAAAAATTTTATTTTTCATTTTTTGTATTCTTTAAAATATCTAAAAAAATTTATCAGATAAATGTTTTATCTATTTTTTTTAAAAATTAAGATTAAATCCTGCTGTTATTGTTTTATAAACTGGCACATTTGTTAAACCTGCGTTGAGAACTTCTGCATCTAAGTGTTCGTTTTTACTAAAAGTCAAAAGATTGGTTCCTCTCACATAAAATTTCATATCACCTAAAATAGATTTTTCATTTAACTGATATGCCAATTCCACATTTTTTATTCTAAAAAAGCTCGCATCCTCCAACCAAAAAGTAGAATTTACATTATTATTTCTTGAAGTTTCAGTATGTAATACAGGCAAAGTACCATTTGGATTATTAACAGGATGAAATCTGTTTTCTGCCAAAACAGAAAATTTACTCAATCCTATTTGACCAGGTCTGCTAAAATTATTATCCAATAATCTATCATGACCCAAATTGGCAATACCTAAAATAGACAATTGTACATTTTTGTATTTAAAATTCATATCCAAACCCAATGTTGTTATCGGGAAAGAGTTTCCTATTTGGCTTTTATCAAAATCATTAATAATACCGTCATTATTTAAATCTGTATAAGCCAAATCGCCTATGCCGTATTTGCCTAAAGTTTGAATTGCTCCCGAATTTAATTGTGTTTCACTTTTGATAACACCAGAAGATTGATAACCAAATATTGCATTTGGTGAGTAACCTACTGCATCTTCAGTAATAGGAAAACTTAAGCCTGCATTTTGAGTAATTTCAGATTTAGCATACGTAAGGTTCAAGCCAATATCATAGCTAAAATCTCTCACTTTATTATTCAAACTAATTTGTGTTTCAAAACCGTTCATTGCAGTAGAACCTGTTCTATCAAATGGAAAATAAGCTTCGCTTGCAGGCCTGTCAATATAATTAGACAATAACATTATATTAGTCCTTAAGGTATTGAAATAATTGAATTCAAAATTTAATTTATTTTTCAAAAATGCCATTTCTAATCCTAAATTCAAGTCTTGTGTTTGCTCCCATTCTGAATCTTTATTAGCTAAGTTATAAATATAACTAGTAGCCATTGATGTACCATTTGAAGAGCCAAATTTAACTGCATCATTGAAAATCTGATATCTGTTTTCTTTCGAATCAAAGAATGGAATTCTATCTCCATCGTATCCAACTATACCATAATTGGCTTTCAATTTTAAGAAGCTTATAGAAGAAGAATTTTTTAAGAAATTCTCATTGCTTGCGATCCATGATACACCCACAGCTGGTGAAAAAAATGTAGATTTTTCGTAAAAATTACTTCCCATTAATGCCAATGTAAGGTCTAGCTGATATTTTTTATCGTAAGACAATATATTCCTAAAAGTATAATTGGTATTGATTTTGTCGAAGCTATTATAATTAAAATTGTCTTTTTGTAAATCGTTTACGCTTCTAAAAAAATTCAACTCTCCTAAATACTCTAAAGCACCAAAATTTCTTTCATATGCTACATTTCCATAAATGGTATAAAAGTTATTAAATTCATCGTATAAACTACCTGGAAATGGTTGTAAAACAGGCTTTTGCAATAACTGATTCAACGTAGTATCTTTTAATAAAGTAATCAATGAATCTGGTTTAGTTTTCAATGGGTCAGCTGCTTTACGAAATAATAAGGTATCTTTGGCAAACTGCGTATTTACATCATCTGCATAAGTAGCTAACTTATCAATTCTACCATAATTATAAGATTGAGATACATCAAAACTTCCGTTCAAACTAGCTCTTAATCCTTTAACATATTTATTCAAGTCAAGCTTTACTCCTATGTTTGACCAATAATTAGAGTTTTGTTGTGTAATTGTTCCTGACTTTGCTATTGCGTATAGGCTATTAGGATACACTTGACTAGCTCCAAAATTGGGCATTGCCCTAGTACCAGTTTGCACAGGCAACATTTTATTGTTTACTTCATATACATATTCATTAGGCCTATGCGTAGACATTGCTGTCCAAAAGTCATCATTTTGAATAGAGGGTAAATGCCTAAATTCTATTCGACCAGAAAGATTGACATTTGTAGAAAATATTTCGGATAATTTAGCCGTAACATTTGCCCTAGCATTTATTCTGTGGTAACTATTGTCAGGAATATTTTGATGGAAACCAGTACCGTTTACATATCCAGCAAATAACAAAGCTTTGAAATCTTCATTACCAAAATTATATTGGAGATTTGTTCTTCTGAATGTACTCGTGTTTTTAATAAAATAGTCATAAAAATCATGGTTAGGATATATTTTGTCTAAATTACCACTAGAATTTCTGTATCCTTCTATTAATGCATTTGAATAAACATCACTCAAACCATCGTTGTTGGCAGCTTCGTTATACAATTGAGCATAACGGTACGAATCCAAAAAAGTAGGTCTCTCAGATAACATATTTACACCTTGCTCATAACTAATAGTCGTTTTAGCTCCTATACTTCCTGTTTTGGTAGTTATCAAAATCACACCATTGGCTGCTTCTGCACCATATAAAATTTTGGCACTAGCATCTTTAAGAACTTGAACACTTTCTATTTCATTTGCTTGAACCTCGCTCAGTGGGCGCTTAATACCATCTACAAGTACTAGAGCTTCTGCACCGTTATTCCTAGATATCCCTCTTAAATAAAAGCTTGGATTCAATGTATTGAAGTCATCGTTTTTTTGAATAGCTACTAAACCTAATAATCTACCTTGTAGGGAATTCCCTAATGTAAAGTCTGGATATTTAATTAACTTTTCATTATCTACTTTAGATATAAAATTGGGGGTTCTTACTTTGTCAGTTATAGCTCCCATTGGTAGATAGAGGCGGTTACTTTTCGCAATCGTATCTGATGTATTTTTTTGTTTACTTGCATTGGATGCTAAAGAAATACTTAACATGCACACCAATATATTCAAACATTTAATTTTATGTGAACTATTTATAAGATTTTTCATCTGTTTATTATAGTTAATTTAATTTTTTTAATAAAATCATCCAATAATTCATTGGTATTATATAAAACAGTACATACTACCAGCCTGGATTTTGTTTAAGAATAGGAAACCTTTGAACTACTTGACGGTCTATAGGATACCAGTAGTTTCTCATTCTGAATATTCTTATTTGATCATTTAATTTAACCTTCTCATATTTAAACTTTAAAGTAGATTTATTTACTACAGTAGCATGTGCTGTATTTTCAGGAATAGCCTTGATACGATATAAAGGATAACTGTCTGAAAACAACTCATGGGCAATCATCCAACGCCTTATATCGTGCCAACGGTGATTTTCGTGCATTAATTCTACAGCTCTTTCGTTTCTAATACGTTCTCTAAGCACTTCTTTTGATGCAAAAAACTCTGGTGCTAAATCAGGCATTCCCACCCTATTTCTTACTACGTTTAAAGCTTGAACAGCATTGAATTTTAAGTTATCAGGATTACCCGTTGGTCCATATGCTTCATTCATTGCTTCCGCCATATCCAAATAAATTTGTGCTACTCTTATGTAAATAGTGTTTAGGTTGAATACTTGAAAACTTGTAGTCTGCCCAGCAAAAGTACTAGATGTATTTGACCAAAATTTAGACCCTACATAACCTGTAATTGTACGTTTATTTATAAAAGCATTTGACACATTTTTTAACTGATCTTGACCACCTTCGTACATTTCCATATACAATTGTGTGCCTCCATTGAAACCCCATTTTTGACCTGGAACTATAATATTGTTATAGAAACGTGGATCACGATTTATAAATGGATTTTTCTCGTCATAGCCAGACGAAGGATGATTGATTGGGTAGGCTTTATTGATTGTTGAATCGTAAGTTTCGTACATTTCAACAATATTTTGCGTTGGAGGATTGAAGGAAGCTGCATCGTTACCTGTACCACCGGCAAAACGTTCAGGTACAAACAATGACCTAACTCCTCTAGCTATACGAGATGAAGCAACATTTGGAGAAGCTTCATTTCTATACCAAATAGATTCGTCGCTTACTAATTTATTGGTAGGAGTATAAAATATATTTTTATATTCATCTTTGCGCATCAGCCTTGCACCATCTGCCTCATTTTTGTCTATTGCCAATAGAACTTCATTGGCTGACTTGGCTGCTTTTTTGCATCTTTCTTGGTCATAAGGCTTTACAACCGTAGAATTCAAATCGTTTTGCATCAATGGACTTGCATCGTATAATTGCGTCATTTCCAATACCGACATAGCTGCTATTTTTGTAACTCTGCCTTTTTCATCTTCGTTGTATTTTACAGGTAATCGCTTGATAGCTTCTTGCAAATCAGCTTCAACCAATTCATGTGATTGATGATATGTTAATCTAGGCGTACCATTATAATCGTCATTACCAGCAAACACGGTGTTCATAGCTGGCATTCCTCCTAGACGAGATATCAATTGAAAATAGTACCATGCTCTAAAAAAATAAGCTTGCCCTAATATTTCATTATTTTGCTGAGCTGTTAAACCTTTTACAGCACCAGCATTCACTTCTTTGATAACAATATTGGCAACCCTTAAAGCTTCAAAACAACTTGGAATGATTCTGTTTTGCGCACCTCCAGTTCCATAATCAAAACCCACTTCAGGAGCACTAGCACGATCTATCCACTCACCACTATTCAATATTCCTATAAAAGAATTTCCACTACCTTCTGTATAAAGCGAAACGGCTTCATCTGAGGCGGCATTGATAGAATTTCGTCCTAAACCTTGAGAATTCCAGAAAAAATTATCTTGTAAATTATAGTAACAAACATTCAAAAAACGTAAAGTGCTATTATTATCAAAGAAAACTTGGTCTTTAGTAACCCCTAAATTTACATCTTCGGGTAAATCTAAAAATGCATCGCAACTACTTAGTCCAAACAAACCAATTGCTATAAGTATTTTATTTATTTTCATTTGTGTATATCATTTTTTAATTTTGAAATTTCTAATGAAAGAAATCTTCACATAAAATATTCAGATTAAATCAATGTTTTATCATTAAAATTCTAATCTACAACCTATGCTATATCTTGCAATCAATGGATATGAACTCGCATCTCCCTCTGGGTCTAGTCTTTCATCAAACTTGGTTAATGTTAATAGATTGTTACCTGTAAGGAACAAATTCATATTTTTAACACCAAACTTTTTTAATTGATTTTCAGAAAAATCATAGTTCAATGTCAAGTTTTTTAACCTAACAAAAGATGCATCTTTAAAAGTAAAATCGCTGGCTAGCTGGCTGTGATTTTTCTTTGTTCCTACTCTAATTAGTGGTTTTACATCTGGATTATTAGCATTTTCGGGTGTCCAAGTATTATTTACATTTGTTTGAGCATCTCTGTCATTAAAGAAATCCCAGAAAATAAAATTAGGTACAGAGCGATAATAATCGTACACAGCATACCATTGACCAGCTAAAGACAGATTTTTATATCCTACTTTAAAGTTAAAGTTGATAGTTTTAGTAGGTGATATCAAATATTTCTGTGGCATTTCATCATTTCTTGTAATTGTACCATCTGCAAATCTATCATGAAACATTAAATCTCCAGGTCTCAAATCTGTTATAGCACCTGTAGGAGCTGGAGAATTTACGATATCAGAAGCATGGGTGTAAAAACCAGCATTTTCGTACAAGTATTCTAAATTTTTATCTTTATCGTTGCCTTTAGTTAATGGTTTGTTTTCGATAATATCACGCTGACTTAAACTGATTGGGTCATTATTAAAAACAACTCTAGTATCGCTAAAATTGTGACCTATTCCTAAACTATAAGACCAAGCTTTGGCATTTCTCACATCCCACTTCACTTCTACTTCGTAACCTCTTTTCTTGTCTTCACCTCTACTACCTTTTATGCTTCTTGGTGCCCATGGTGTAGTTTCGATATTAATCAGTTTATTGGTTCTTACTTCATCAAAAACATCAAAACTACCACTTAGTCTGCCATTTTTAAGCATTTTAAAGTCAATACCAGCATTTCTTTTGGTTGTAACTCTGAAGTCTATATCTGTTACTCCAATATTCCCTTCTTTAAAATTTCTACCTAAATTTTTAGGAAGAACTGTACCAAAAGAAACCGTCTCAGAAGGAATAGTATAAGTAGTTATATAATTAAACCTGTTTCCATCACCTACGTCATCACCATTTATACCAAAACTTGCCCTTAATTTCAATTCAGAAATAGAAAGACTTTTACCTATACTTTTTTTGAAGAAAGGTTCTTCAGACAATCGCCAGTTTAAACCTGCTGAATAGGCAGTAAAATAACGATTTTCAGGTGCAAATCTATCTGAACCATTGTACGAAACACTTCCTTCTAATGAATATCTACCCATTAAATTATAACTTAACCTACCGATTAAGCTTTGGTCTTTTTGTGAAAATGATTCGTAACCTCTTACAACATCTCCATTGTTAAATTTAGGATTGTCATTGATGTTTCTTAAACCAACTAATGTCATTTTTACATCATGAATTTTCCCAAATTTATTATCGTATTCTATCAATCCTTCGTAATAAATCTTTCTTGAATAATCAAAAAATGTTTCATTGCTTTCAACGTATTTTGTTGGCATTAGTGAAGGGTTTACTGGACTAATCGTTTCCTCCAAAATAGGAAAAGTTTGACTTCCATTAGCGTCTAAAACAAATTTACCTTCTGTATCTACTATTGGTTTTGAGTAATCGTAAGTTCTGATATATTTTTTATTAAAGTTAGATGAGTTAACTGCATTTTGCTGTTCAATTTTAGACTCATACTTAGAAGTATTGTTGTATGATACTTTACCTGCAACTCTCAAACCTTTGGTAATAAAGTCTAATTTTTGATTCATAATAAGGTCAAACATACCTTCATAACCACGGTAAGTTCTATTTCCTGAAACATCTAGTAAAGTACGTATATTGGCCATTCCTGATTTATTATCTGCATAAGTACCGTCAGGATATTTAACAGGAAAACTAAATGTAGGGCTTTGGTATAATCTCTTATAAAATTCAGCTTCTCCAGTTTGATTGTTATCGTTACCGCTTTCTCCATCACCACCGCCATCTATTCTGTAATTAACTTGTCCTCTTTTCGAAGATTTACCAGCAATATTTAAGGATAGTTTGGTAGATTTAGTGACATCAAAATCAAAGTTCCCTCTAAAGTTAAACTTTCTATTATAGAAACTTGGGTCGTAAAACGGTTGGGGAATTGTTTTATAGATATCGCCTTGATCGTCAAAACCAAATGAAAGAAAATAGCTGGCTACTTTACTACCACCCGAAACATTCATATTTATATTAGTTTGTGAACCCGAACTACCCATGGTTTCGTCCCACCAGTCTACCAATGGAAAATATGGATTGTTTGGGCCAGCAGTACCTATGTTTCTTTTCCATGCATCTATTTCAGATTGTGGTATCATACTACCAAATTCCTCATCATTACGACGCCCTTGGTTGTAATTGAGCATCGCTGTAATAGGATCTGCTTTTTTGTAATTGATCGTTGTAGATCTAACACCAAAATTAGCACTCAACTTCAATACTGGTTTGCCAACTTTACCTCTTTTTGTAGTGATCAATATTACACCATTCGCACCCTTGAAACCATAAATAGCAGTTGAAGCAGCATCTTTAAAGACTGAGAATGTTTCAATTTCGTTGAAATCTATGTCATTGAATTCCCTTTCTATACCATCCACAAGATAAAGTGCATTAGCATCTGCTCCTCTTAGCCTGATTTTATTAGTTTCTAAACCAGGTCTTGAGCTAGAATTAGTAACAACCAAACCAGGTATTGTTCCTTGTAAAGCTACATTGATAGAAGAGGTTAGACCTGATGCTTGTAGTTCTTTACTAGTAATTTGTGATATAGCAGAAACGTTTGATAATTTCTTTTGCTTACCAAAACCTACAATAACTACTTCTTCTAAGTTATCTGCATTTTTTGATAACTGAAGATTTAATGTTGTTCTGCCAGCTAGTGGCTCTTCTTTAGTAAGAAAGCCAATATAAGAAATCACCAATACGGCATTCGCTGGTACACTCATTTTAAAGTTACCATTGATGTCTGTTACTGTTCCTTGCTTAGAATTTTTTACTTTGATATTGACACCGATTAGTGGATCAAAAGATTCATCTACTATTTTTCCTGATATAGCTGTAGTTTGCGAGAAACCTATCAGGGGAAGTAGATAAAATAATAGAGAGAAAATGTATTTGTTTTTCATGAAAAAATTATTTTTTCGTTTTGAATGAAAAAGGTAGAATAAAAATAAAAATTGTAATTATACAAATTTGAATAAAATTTATACAACAAAGGTATATTAGCGTATCAAAAAAGTGTAGTAATTGAACATCTATGCTGTATAAAACTAATTTTAATATTAAATATACGTTTTTATTTATAACATATCAACAATAGTATGTATTTATTTTTAAAAAGCATATTGTATAAACATAAAATATAGTGCTTGATATATTCCTTAAAAAGGAAACTGTAAATATTTTAAACTGAAATTTAGACTAGATGATTAATGATTGTTTTAAAAAAATTAAACTTTCAAATGTTTACAATTCATAAAAGACTAAATAGAAAATCTATTTACCGGTAATCTTAAAATGATTTTAATTGTTCAAATTTACAAATAAAATACATACAAAAAACATTCTTCAACAACTAAAACAATACTTCATTGTAAACTTGTTGTGTTTGTAGTGCGATTTTTTGTGGTAAAAAGTTCATTAACTGCTCTTTACTTTTTGCTAACAACTTTTTTGACTTGTCATGGTCGGTAAGTATTTCTGTTAACAAATTTGAAAGTTGTTTGGTATCTTTCGGTTCAAAATACAAAGCTGCCTCCCCTCCTGTTTCTTCCAAACATGAACCTTTAGCAGCTATTACTGGCACACCACTGTAAAGTGCCTCTAGAATAGGTATACCAAAACCTTCATAAATAGATGGATATACAAATACGCTTGCACCTTGATATAAAGCTGGCAAATCTTCAAAGGGAACTTTGTTGAGTATCTGAATATTTTGAAGCTGATGGGTCTGGATATATTTTTCTATTTCGCTCTGATAAGCTGACTTGGAACCTACTAATACCAATTGTACTTTATCATGATTCAGCTTTTGAAAAGCCTTTACCAATGTTAGTTGATTTTTACGTTCTATTATAGAACCTACACAGAGTATGTATTCCTGACGAATACCATACTTTTCTTTTGTTTTTAAGATTGATTGTGCTAGAATTATTTTTTTAAAAGCTTCGTCACAGTCTTGATAAATAACAGCAATTTTGCTTGGAGCAATGTCATAAAATCTTACTAAATCTTTTTTGGTTTGTTCGCTTACAGCTATTATTTTGTCTGCTTGCTGGGCGGCATACTTGAATTTGAATCTATAAATAATACGATCAATAAAAGGATAATGATTGGGGAAATGTAAAAAAATCAAGTCGTGTATGGTCACTACGCTTTTGATATTATTCTTTTTTAACCCATAAGGTAACTCATTACTCAAACCATGAAACAAATCTATTCCTTCTTTTTTTAACTCCTTTACTATAAAATAGCTCCTCCACAAAAACTTAAATTCACTAATCTGTGGCAGCCTTGTTTGGAGATTTTTCTCAGACAGAAAAAAATTGAATTTCGGATTCACCTTTGGTGTAAAAGCAAAATAGTCAAAACTACCTGCCATTTCTAACAAAGCTTTTATGATAAATCTACTATAGTTACCCAGTCCTGTGCCATTGTTAAAAGCCCTTTTGGCATCGAAACCTATTTTATATCTCTTTTCCAACATTAGGAAATATTATGATTAAATTTTAATTTTAATGTTTACTATTCAAACAAAAAATTTAGTTCAAATAATTATAGTTCTATTCCGAAATTATTTTTGATGTATAAACAAGATTCTGTATTTTTAATCAAAAGTTTAAATTCGAAATTATCACATTAATATATATGCGTTTATCTACAATCTCAAAAAATCTATTTTTGATTTTTCTTATATTCTTTAAAATTACGCTATTTGCTCAAGACGAAAGTAGCCCAAAAAAATCTCAAAAAAAAACATTTGCAATGAGTTTTTTGGCTGTTGATTCTAAAACCAATAACACCATTGCTGCAATTTTTTCGGCCGTAGAAGTAAATACTGGACTTAGAGTGGTTTTTATGAACGACTTAAATTCGTTACAAAGCCAAGCAACTTTCGACTTTAAGGCACTTTATAACATAGAAGCCTCTTTGCCCGGTTACAAATCGCAAAGTCTTTCTTTGCAGATAGACAATCCCGAAGGAATGCTCCCGGTGAACATAATAAAACTAGAACCCATCAGCTCAAACTTTAAAATAGAAATTACAGACCTCAACAAAGGACTGCCTATAGATAAAGCAAAAATAACCATCATAGAAACGCTTACCAACGAAAAAATTCCGGTAAAAGACCCTGGTGCTGTAAATTTTGTAAATTTAGACGACCATAAAAAATACGCTATCACCATAGAAGCTGACGACTACAACAAAAAAGAAATTACAATTGAAAAAACAGATAAAATAACTAAACTAGACGTAAAATTATCTCCAAAACAGAATTCAATAATTAGTTTCAAACTTATAGATACCGAAAACGCCAACGAACTTACGGGTAGTTTCAATATTATTTCTGAAAAAACAGGCAAACGCTACAGCGGTACTACCTACAATACTGACACCAAATTCTCTGTAAAACTAGAAGAAAACGACAACCTAAAGGTAGAAGTAAATACAGACGGATATGCTACTACACGTTTTATTGCAGAAATAAAAGATTTGGTATTGGGCAAAAGCAAGGAAATAATCATAAAAATGCAATCAGATAATTTCCCACTTATACTAAAAATAGTAGACAAAGAAAGCGGCGAAATAATAGAAAAAGTAAACCTCAAAATACTTGATACCAAAAACAACAAAATGGTTTACACCCAAAAAACACCCATTGCCGAATACTTAGCCAGTTTAAAAAGATTTCAATTTTATGAAATAACCGCAGAAGCAGAAGGATATACAGCCATCAAACAAAGTTTAGAAAATGCTCCAGAAGGAGGAACACTCACCCTCAGACTAGAAAAAAAGAAAGGTAAACCCATTACTATAAAAACCTTAGACGCTGAAAGCGGCAAAGAAATAGTTGCAAAAAACAAAATAAGATTTGAAAAATCAGATCAAATAATACTACTCAACGAAAACCAAAAAGAATTTGCTGTAAATGAAGAAAACTTCATGATTCAAACATTCTCAAAAGGTTTCAAACCTGTACAAAACACCTATAAACTTTCTAGCTTTACCAAAGAAAAAGACAATGTTATAGAAATACCTCTTTCTAAATCAAATTCGGTAATTCAAATAACCGCAATTGACAAAGAAACAGGAAAAAGTGTAGACGAAATAGTAGTTTTCAGTATAAGCAACGACAAAACACTAGAAAAAGTAAGCACCCCAATAGCTTTTGTAAAAGGACAAACCGCAGTTGAGCTTGATCCAAATGAAAACTATACCCTTAAAATAATGGCAATTGGATACGAAGATTTCCAACAAAGCATATCAACAGTTACCCAAAATAATATCACCTGCAAGCTAAACCCTAGACAAAACATCGCCAACATTGTGTTTGCTGCAATAGACTCTGTATCAAACAAAACAATAAATGGGGTATTTACAATCATTAAAAAACAAAACAAAGAAAAAGTACATTCAGAAAATACTACAGCAAGCAGACCAACGCTCAACTATAAATTAAAAATTGACGAAGACTATCTACTCATCACAGAAGCAAAAGGCTACCCGTCAAAAACAGAAAATTTACCCTATAAAGTATTAGGCAAAACCTATAACCATAGCGTAAAACTATACAGAGAGATAGCTGTTCTTAGCCTAAAAGCAAGTGACGCAAGCTCAAAAAAAGCTTTAAAATATGTGTATTTCAATATCATAGACCAAACCAACAAGCAACCATTAGAAAGCCTAATAGCCTTGCCCAATGGCGATTATAACGCCAACCTAAAGCCAAACCATACTTACGTTATCAAAGCTAAATGCGAAGGGTACGAAGACTATCAAGAAACCATCACAGCTAGCACAGAAGATATCGAAAAAGACATCACCATGAAACCATTACTAAAGCATACATTTTATATTTATGCTATAGATAATGTACAAATGAACGCAGTATATGCCAGCATAAAAGTATTTGACAAAAGCGGTGAACTAATTTTGAATGGTAAAACCACCCCCGAAAGAGCAGAAATGGCGATTCAACTTCTTGAAAAAACAGGATATACTTACACCGTAAAAGCAAACGGATACAAAGAATACTTCGGAAGCCTCTACCCAGAAGGCGAAATGCTAACCCGTAAAGCACTGATACCTGTAAAACTAGAAAAAGATAAAAGCAAATTCATATTCCGAATCTTAGATGCAGAAGACAGAAAAGTAATGGAAAATTGTGGCATAAAACTCATAGATGCCAAAACAAACAGCCCAATAGATTTACTAAAAAGTGGTGACGACTACTATGCCGACTTACTTCCTTTTACCTTTTATAAATTGGTAATAGATGCCAAAGACTATGTCTCATACCAAGGCAGAATAGACCCACAACTATTAATAACCAAAGAAGATAGAAAAAAAGACATACAATTGTTTAAAAAACGCGCTATTGCAGACATTTCGCCATTAGCAACAAAAAACAACCAAACAGCTATAATAGACAACAAAAACAATAATTTTAAACCTTTCGAAAGAATAGGGAAAGGAAAAATATTGATATTAAACAATGTATATTTCGAGCAAAGCAGTTTTATTCTCCAAAAAGAATCATACACTGAATTGGACAAGCTAGCAGCAATGCTATCACAAAATCCGAACAGTAAAATTCAAATAACAGGACATACTGACAACATAGGCGACAGCAGACTCAATCAAGCTCTTTCTGAAAACAGAGCCAAAGTAATACTCAATTACCTTGTTGCCAAAGGCATTGCAGAAGAACGACTTAGTTATAAAGGTTATGGAGGATCGCAATCTATAGTAGACAACACTACCGAAGAAAACAGAAAAAAGAACAGAAGAGTAGAAATAGTTGGAATCCAATAAGTTTAGTACATTTATTATAAAATATTACTTATTGAGAATCAAATACTTTCAAACAAAACACACAATATTATGAAAAACAAACTATTAATTGGCTTTTGTGCATTATTTGGTATAATGATGGTAAACGCAGGCTTAAACAAATTTTTCAACTATATGCCCATGCCAGAAATGTCTTCCGAACAAATGGCAGTAATGAACGCCTTAATTACTACCAAATGGATATTACCATTGGTAGGCTTTGTAGAAATTTTGGGTGGAATATTAATTGCAATCCCCCAAACTAGGGCTTTGGGTGCCATCACCATATTCCCCATAATGGTAGGCATAGTAGTACACAATGCCGTACATGCACCTACCACTATTGCATTTGCGTTGGTATTTTTTGCAATAAACATTTGGGCAATATTAGATAGCAAAGACAAATATTTACCCATGATAAAATAGTATAAATTACATTTTCTTAAAAGAAGCAAAATTAGTTTTTTCTATATTTTGCTTCTTTTTTTATGTAAAAAATTAGTATTCAAAAAAATTAAACCAGAACAAAACATATCTAAATTTCAAAAAAACATGTTAAATTATTTACAAAAACATTAGTAATTTCAAAACAAAACCAATCTAAATAAAAATCTACATCACTGAAACAGAAAAAGCTACAGTGAAGAAATTATAAAAAATAAAAATTTGTACTTAAATTGTACCTGTATTCTCAAATAAACAATTCTGGATAGTTTACAAAAAAATCCCATTACATGACATACCAAAAAAAATACATTGTACTATTTTTTTTTCTGTTTATCCAACAAGCTATTTTTAGTCAGAAAACAGCTACAATAAAGCTTTCGGAAGCTATAAGTTTAGCCCAAGAAAACAATTTAGAAGTACTTCAAAACAAAAACCAATTGCTAAAACAAAAATTGCAATTGGCACAATCACAAAACGAGTCGTTACCAACTGTAAACGCCACAATTAGCGAATTTTTCAACTTCGGGAGAAGTATAGATCCTTTTACCAACACATTTCTTGAAAAAAATATCAATTATAACAATATAGACCTCAACGCTTCTGTAGTATTATACAACGGTGGAGCTCTTAAAAAAGTGGTCTCACAAAATCAACTCCTTCTCAAAGCATCTGAGCAAGATTTAGAGGCTATCAAACAAAACATAGCACTACAAGTAGTATCGGCATACCTAAGCATACTAAAAGCCCAAGACCAACTTTCAGTAACCAAACAACAAACCAATATCACCGATATACAATTAGACAAAACCAATAAGCTCATCAAAGCTGGAGCAATGCCAGAAAGTGAGATTCTGAATTTACAAGCTCAAAAAGCAACTGAACAAACCGATATTGTAACTGCCGAAAATAATTTACAACTCGCCAAACTTACATTCGCTCAATTGCTCAATCGCACAGAAAATACTGATTTTGAAATAGAAAGAATGGAAATAATTTTACCTCAAAAAATTGACAATCAGCTAAATACAGCTAAAATTACCGCTGACGCAACAGCACACCAACCTGAGATATTAGCTGCTGAATACCGCACTCAAAGTGCAGAAAAAGAAATAGAAATAGCCAAAACTAATTTTTTGCCAACACTTACAGCCTCTGCCAATTGGGGTGCAAACCAATCTAATGCGCAAAAAAACTATAAAATTACAGGCTTAGAACAAAATAAAATTGGCTATGTAGACATCAATAACAACCAGTATATCGTGAATAGTCAAGAACCCATTATTGCTGAAAATGGAACTGTTGGCTATTTTGAACAACTAAAAAACACTAACAATTACGGCTTTGGAGTGCAAGCAAACATTCCGATTTTTAGTAAATTTTCAAACAAAAATCGACTAGCACAGAGCAAACTACAAAAAGAAAATACCATTTTGCAAGCTCAACAAATCAAATTACAACTGCGCCAAAACATAGAGCAAGCATGCACCAATTTGATGATAGCCCAAAAAACATACGAAGGTATACTTACCCAACAAAACACACTAGAACAAGCTTTTACGGCAACCCAAAACCGCTATAATGCAGGAGCGTTAGATTTTGGCAGCTATCAGTTTCAAAAACAAAATCTAGAAAAATCAAAATTAAATTTAATTCAGTCTAAATACGAATACATTTTTAGAAGTAAAATTGTAGACTTTTACCAAAACAAACCACTTGACTTTTAAATTATAAACTTCATTAATAGACATAAAATGTTCAAAAAACAATACATAAAATGGTGGATACTAGGAGTGATTTCCATGTCAATCTTAGGAATTGTATTAGCAAAAAAAATGGAATGGATTGGAAAAACACCTGACCTTGAAGTAGAAACCACCCAAGTAACCTTACAAAATATTACAGAAAGCGTAGCTGCTTCGGGTAAAATACAACCCGAAATAGAAATAAAAATCTCGCCAGACGTATCAGGTGAAGTGGTAGGTTTATATATCAACGAAGGTGATTCTGTAACCAAAGGACAACTTTTATTGAAAATTCGCCCTGACAATTATGAAATTGTTCTTACCAGAGCAGAAGCTGAACTTAACACCACTAAAGCAAGTTTGGAACAAGCCAAAGCTCAACAGTTGCAAGTTGAAGCTCGAATGCTGAAAGCAAAAACAGACCTTGATAGAAACCAAAAACTATTTGCCCAAAAAGTAATTTCGGAGGCTGATTTAGAACAATTTGAGTCTGTATTTAATATTAGTAAACAAGAATTAAATGCTGCAAAAGCTACTATTCAAGAAGCTTTATTTCGAATAAAAAGCGCCGAAGCTGGCATGCGTGAATCAAAGATAAATCTCACTAAAACAGCTATTTATGCACCACAAAGTGGTATAATTTCAAGTTTAAATGTAGAATTGGGTGAAAGAGTATTGGGTACATCGCAAATGGAAGGTACTGAGCTACTCACTATTGCCAACCTCAATAAAATGGAAGTAAGGGTAAATGTCAATGAAAACGACATTTCGAATATAAACATTGGAGATAGTGTTGAAATAGATGTAGATGCTTTTTCAAACCGTAAGTTCGAAGGATTAGTTCATGAAATGGCTAGCTCTTCAAACAACAATTCGGGAAGTAATACTGATGGAGTTACCGAATTTGACGTAAAAATAAAAATAATACGTAGTTCATACCAAGACTTACTGAAAACAAAAAACGCCCATCCACTCAAGCCAGGTATGACAGCTTCTGTAGAAATAATCACTCAACAAAAAAACAATACAATTGCAGTACCCATCACTTCTGTAACCACCAGAGATCCGAAACTGAAAGCCAAGAAAAAAACCAATGATAATGAAGAGCAAGAATTAACCAACAAAGAAAACCTAAAAGAAGTAGTTTTTATTTACGACAAAGGCATTGCCAAACTTCGAGAAGTGAAAACTGGAATTGCAGATTTTGACAACATAGAAATTATTTCAGGCTTAAAAAAAGGCGAAACCATCATTTCAGCACCTTATTTGAGCATTTCTAAAGACTTACAAAACGGTGACAAGGTTTCTCTAAAAAAAATGCCAAAAAAATAAAGTGAATTATAGGTATTTGTTGATACCATTCTCGCACACCATTTTTTTAAATTTTAAAGTTTGTTCTAATATTAAATCATTTTCAGGTAGCATTTTCCGAGATGCTTCCTGATGATGTAAATGATAACCTACTGCACCTAAAATTATATTTTTTCTTTTAACCCCATAGTTTAGAAGTCGGCTTACAAATTCAGAATCTTCTCTCCCCCATCCTATAAAATCTTCATTGAATCCATTGACAGCCAGTGCATCTTCTTTCCAGAAATGCATACTACAACCTTTAACTGCCCTAATGGAATTTATTCTTTTAGAAAGTATTGAAGAAAGTAATTTCGAAGAGACTGTATTCAACCTATTTTTAAATCCATTAGAGAAAAAAGTTATATTAGGTATTTTTTCTGATAAAATAATTTGCTCGGTTTTGTTTTCATCCAATAAAACTCTTTTACCTTGGTAGAATGTATTTCTAACAGCCATATTTTCTATGATTTGAATAAAATCGTTGTGCAAAAGCAAATCTCCGTCTATCATACATATAAATTCACCTTTGGCTTGAGCTATCGCTTTGTTTCTTATTGCCGATAACTTAAAACCTTCGTCGGGCTGCCAAACATGGTAAATTGGAACAAGACGCTGATCTTGAAAATCAGCAATCAAATCTTTTGTGCTTTCAGTACTTCCGG
>JAGNSI010000153.1 GCA_017988135.1 Pseudarcicella sp. | reverse complement strand
AGCTGGTCAAGAATGGTATTTAATATTTTCGGCATTATTAGTAGGCTTTTTAGCAGCATTATTACCGAGTTTGGCAGTTTTTAGAGTAGCCATTTCCAAAACATTGTCTGAATAAAATAATTTAATTGAAATACAGAATGAATGAAGATATTAGATGGAAGCAACGTTTGGTCAATTTCAAAAAAGCTTTTGCACTATTAAATAATGCTATTGACAAAAATGGATTAAATCCCATATGTATTATCAGGGAAGGGATTATACATCGTTTCGAATTTACACACGAATTAGCATGGAAGCTAATGAAAGATTTCCTTGAATACGAAGGCATTCAAAACATTACCGGATCAAGAAGTGCAACAAGAGAAGCCTTCAATAAAGGTTTGATACTAGACGGTGATACTTGGATGGATATGATAGAAAGTAGAAATAAAACAGTACACACCTATCAGCAAGATATTTTAGAAACCGAATATGCTAACATAACAAACCGATACTTTGTTGTACTCAATGATTTTTTAGCCAAAATGAACACATTATGACACACTTTGGTTTAAGCAATATAACTATTCATAAGATACAATCTGTCTTTGAAAATCACACAGAAATAGACAGCGTAATCATTTATGGTTCAAGAGCAAAGGGCAATTACAGAGTTGGTTCAGACATTGATTTAACCCTTTTGGGCGATAAATTAAACAATACAATACTGACTAAAATAGAACAAGAAATAGATGAACTAAACACACCCTATTTGTTTGATATTTCTATTTTCGATTCATTAAAAAGTCCAGATTTAGAAGCACATATCAACAGAATAGGTCAAATTTTTTATAAAAAAAATGAACAATAAATTTATATCGCCAAGCAAAATTGCTTTTATACTTTTTTTAACATTCAATATTGCCACTGCAAGTGCCTTAACATTCCTCTCTGAGCCAATAAAACTTACTTGGGAAATGCTAAAAGACGTTAGTTTTAAAAAGAAATGGTATCCAAACGAAGGTATTTTTATGCTTGCTCCAACTTTTGGAAATAGTTTAAAAAGTCTCGAAAAAAAAGAGGTTATCATAAAAGGTTACATAGTGCCTATAAGTGCAGAAGAAAACTTGTATGCGTTGTCTGCATTTCCATATACTTCTTGTTTTATGTGCGGAGCAGCTGGACCGGAATCTGTAATTTCTTTAAAAGGGAAAAAATTAACACAAAAATTTTCAACAGACGAAATGCACACTTTTAAAGGTAAATTATTTCTAAATGGCAACGACGTTTATGAACTTACTTATATTTTAAAAGATGCTGAGGTGATTAAATAAATGAAATTCAAAACACTACAAACCAATTTAACAGCTCTTTAAAAATCAATATAAAACGCCCCCAACCATTCTAAATTTATTGAATTGATTGGGGGTGTTTTTCTTTTTATTACTTATTTTTCTTCAGTGCCAAATCATGTGCAGTATCGTAATAGGTACGCAAATTTCCCCAGTCGAAAGTATCAGCAATGCTTTCTACCCTATTTCTTTGTGTAATCCTATCTCGCTGACTTTGTTTGACAAACTTAAACAACATTTCTGCCAATTGTTCGGCAGCTTTATTGAAGTCATATTTTTTTCTGTTTACAACCATTACTCCCCATTGATTGTAATCTTTCATAATTTGCATCATATAATCGCCAAAACCCGATAAGTCGGAAGTTACAGTAGGCACACCACGAGCGATACATTCTAGCGGGGTGTATCCCCAAGGTTCATAATAGCTCGGAAAAATCCCTAAGTTGCAACCACGTACAAACTGCCCATAATCTAGTCCAAAAAGCGGGTTGGTAGACACTATAAAGTCGGGGTGATACACCACTTTTACTTTGTCGTCGGGATTATTCAACAGATTTACTTTTTTGGCATATTCTGTAATACCATCTGGTTCTTTCAGAAGATGAGTTACCAATTTTGGTAATTTATTAGTTTTCCAAGTCTGTATAGTTCTGCGTAATCGCAAGCGCCAGTATTCGTCTACAAACTGGTTGAGGTCTGGCATTTGATTATCGGTAGAAGAAGCCGAAGCTTGAAAAAGCCCCTCTCCTATTTGTTTTTCTATGATAGAGGTGGTTTCTTTGATTTCGTCCATCACCGCTTTTGAATGCAAAACTTCTGGATCAATAGAATGGTAGGGTTGTTTGGTTATAAAAAACATCACTACCGTTTTATTTACTTTGGCATCTTTCATTTTTTTGTTCAGCCTTGCCAAAGCTTCCAGCGTAATATCATAACCTTTATTTGAAAACTCAAAACGCCCCGATGTAAAAAAATACAAAACATTATTTAGCTCAAAAGGTTGGCTATGAAAAAAATGTCCCATCACAAAATTATTGATACGATCTTTAAATTTTGTATGAAGATTTTGGTGTTCGTGAATAGCAGAGAATCTGGTAATATTCAACCCATTAGGCAAAATCAAGTCTGGCTTTCTTCCCAGCAAAAACTCACATTCACGAGCCGTGATATCACTTACCGTTGTGAGTACATTTGCGATATTGGCAGCCAATCTTTCAAAAGTAGCTTGGGCTTCTATGCCATAATGTTGGGCTTCTTTGAGCCAGTCAAAGCCAGCTAATTTTTCATAAAAATCAGGTACGTTTCCAGCTAAGTATCTACCTAGCATAGTGGCATGTGTTGTAAAAACAGTAGAAATAGGTATTTTTTCGAGTTTGATATCTGGCAAACAAGTAGCAGCCATCCATTCATGAAAATGCACCACTACGTTGGTTTTACGTTCGTTTTCTGCTGCAAATTCACGTAAAAATATTTTTGTCAATTCTCCAAAAAGTATTGTTTTGTTTACCAGCTCTTCAATATTTATAGTCGATATCTGATGTCTTTCCCACAAGCCAGCTTTCAAAGCATTTAAATTATCGGCAATAGAATCTAGGTCAAAAAGTACTATTTTAGGCTTACCCGTTACCAGCCATGAGCCATAGTATACACCAATACCCATACTTCTCATTTTCTGAATAGCTTTACCCACCAAAGTACCCTCAAGGTCATTTATAGGTTCAAATTCGGCAGAAGCAGTTTGTGGAAAATACGGGCCTATTAACAAATAATCATCTTCCCATTTTTCAACCATTGCTGGCACTTTTGTACGTATTACTGTATATATTCCTCCTACCTGATTGCAAGTTTCCCAAGCTACTTCTACAAGAAATTTCGATTTTGTTTTGGCTGATTTTATCGGATTCTCTATTTCCATCTATTACTCAAACGATTTTATGATTTATTTAACAAATACCTAATGTGTCTTTTTTACTAAATTAAGGCTTTTTATTTCAGTTTTCGCAAAAAAACAAAGGGAATCTTCATAAAAAATCTTCTTTTTTTAGAATCACTTCACTCAGGTTAAAATATATTTTGACTTATCTTTGATATATTATTCAAAAGTCGATTTTTTGATGTTTTTTCTCAAAACAAAATCTAAACTTTAACAATTGAATAAATGACAAATCAATAAACAATTATTTTTTGTCTATATACCGAATCGTTATTTTTAAAATTGCAAAATGCCTAGCAAACATATTTTTTTAACAGTAAAAGAAATCATTCAAGAAACCCCTACTTGCAAGACCTTTGTTTTTTGGCAACCGCCACATCAATCGGTAAGCTACAAAGCAGGTCAGTTTTTGACAGTATTGGCAAACATCAATGGTCAAACACACCGCCGTAGCTACTCTATGTCTAGCTCGCCCCATAAAGACGCATCGCTAGCCATTACCGTAAAAGCTATTGAAGGAGGTTTGGTGTCAGATTTTTTGGTAGAGAATCTCAAAGTAGGCGATGCACTTGAGGTGATAGAACCTGCGGGAAATTTTGTTTTAGAACCCAATCCTAGTTTAGAACGTGAAATAGTAATGATAGCAGGTGGCTCAGGCATAACGCCTTTGATGTCGATGATAAAATCTGTTTTACACATAGAACAAAACTCAAAAGTATCGCTGATATACGGCTCAAAAAACGAAGAAAATATTATTTTTAGCAATCAACTTACTGCACTGGAAAACCAATACCCCAATCGTTTTCAAGTATTGCACGTTCTTAGCCAGCCTTCTTATACTTGGGTAGGCTACAAAACACGTATCAACCAAGCTTCGATGGTGATATTTTTGAAACAAAACTTACAAATAAACATTGCCAAAGCCAGCTATTACCTCTGTGGGCCAAGCGGTATGATGGAGCAAGCAAAAGCTGCATTGAACCTTTTTGATGTTCCATCCAACCAAATACATCAAGAATACTTCACCAACGCCAGCACTACACAAGAAGAAAAACTACCAAACAATACCATGGAAACACAAATAGTAGAGTTACGCTACGAAGGAGATATCTATCATATAGCCGTAAAACCCAGCGAAACCATACTGGAAGCAGCCTTAAATGCCGATATTGATTTACCGTATTCGTGCCAAGCCGGCATGTGTACAGCTTGTATGGCAAAAGTAAAAAGTGGTACCATAACAATGGACGAGGAAGACGGACTCACCGAAAAAGAAATAAAAGATGGCTACATACTTACCTGCGTAGCACACCCTACTTCGGCTGGAGTAGTGCTAGATGTGGACTGATACAGGAGTGAATGGGTTTATTTTCTAGAAAACAATGCATCTATGGTTTTTGCTTGAAGCTGAATTATTTCATCTTTTGCACTTATAAGCGAACGTAAGTCTGATTCTACTTTTAGCCAAATAGCCCTTTCTTTTTCAAAGTTCTCTTGATAAATATTCACACCAGAACCATTGTCGTTGTTTATTTGCTCAAAATAAAAAGTATTATTATCGTCTTTAAGTAGTTTATTTTTGTCAATTTCTAAAATTTCAGCTATTTGCTCTAGGCTTTCAGCTTTTATTTTGGTTTGGCTACTTTCTATTTTCGAATAAGCATTTTGAGATTTACCCAATTGACTTGCCATAAATTCTTGGGTATACCCCTTTTTGATTTCTGAATTTTCTAATTTTAGTGCCGTATTCAGTCATTGAATGGGATATTGCTATTTGCTATATAATTACAATACTTCGCTAAAAACTTCATGCAGCAATCTTTCCAAAATCAAGGAGTTGCTTTATTTTTCGCTTATTTTTTTCAAGTTCGGGGTTTATACCGAACATTAAAATAAATCTTCCTATTATTAACT
>JAGNSI010000152.1 GCA_017988135.1 Pseudarcicella sp. | reverse complement strand
GGGGAAATCGAAAGTGCAAATCTGATTGAATGGCTAGCCATAGACAAAACATTGTTGTTAAAAAACATTCTTGAGCAAAATGAACGAATGTTGTATTTTGAAGTTATTGTTGAAAAAATAAACAATCTAAAAAAGAAAACCGTAAATACAGTTGACCAAACTATAGGTGCAACTCTCTACGCTCAGGCTTGCCAAAACAATGATTTTGACTTATTAGAAAATTTAAAACTTCATAATTCTGACGCTGTAAGATGTTGGGCATGCTATTTTATTGCAGACAATATTACACTAAACATTCACGAAGTATTAGAACAAATACAACCTTTTGCTGCCGATTCACATTTTGGAGTAAGAGAAGTAAGTTGGCTTTCGGTTAGGAATTTAATCATAAATAACCTTACCGAAAGCCTACAAATATTAACAGAATGGACTATCCATCCAGACCCTAACTTACGCAGATTTGCCAGCGAAGCTACCCGTCCAAGGGGCGTGTGGTGCCAACATATAGAAGTTTTAAAACAAAACCCCAGCTTGGGGCTATCTATTTTAGAAAATCTCAAAGGCGACCCTTCAAAATATGTACAAAATAGTGTTGCCAATTGGCTAAACGATGCAAGCAAAAACAACCCTCAATTTGTTATAAATATTTGCAAAGAATGGCATATAAAATCCCCAAATAAACATTTAGTATACATAACAAAAAGGGCATTAAGAAGCATCAAAAAAAAGATATAGACTATAAAATCTAGTATAAATTCAAAATAACTCGCTATTTTCCTTTTGGGTATAGTTTTAATTTGCCATATTTGTGGTTCGAAATTTGCAAGCAACCAGCATGTAGTTATTTTGTTTGGTTTTAACTTTTAGTTCTTGTAATATTTAACTTCGAATATTTTTATTAGAGGAAATTAATTAATTCCAAAAACTTTTAATACTCTCAGTGTATATGCAAAACATTTACAAGTTCTTCGCTATTATAATCTTTTCAATAAAATTTTCTTTCGCTTTTTCACAGTCATCGCCTAATATATTATTAATAGCCGTAGACGACATGAACAATTATTTAGGTTGTTTGGGCGGACCTGCAATTACTCCTAATATTGATGCTTTGGCACAAAATGGGAGACTTTTTAGCAATGCTTATTGTGCCTCTCCCGCCTGTAATCCTTCAAGAGCGGCTATTCTTACTGGCTACAGACCTGAAACCACCGGCCAATACACTAATTCTGGAAATTTCAGAAATAGAGCCAACAATGTTAGTATTGTAACTTTACCCCAAAAAATGATGCAAGCTGGCTATAATACAATAGCTGCTGGCAAAATTTTCCATTTACCACGTGGCAACAGCAAAGACTCTGTAAGTACTTTAAGTGACCCACAATCATGGAATTTCCAACAAATCGGTGAAGTGGGCACACCTTCAAACAAAGATTACTTAACAGCAAACAATGTTGCCAAATGGCTTGCCGAAGACACATTAAAGTTTAATGCAGAAAATTATTTGGCTAAAGCTAGTATTTGGGGAGCTATTAAAGAAAAAAAAGAAGAATGTGGTGATTGGAAAATGAGTCAATATTGTGCAGATTTTTTAAAAAAAGAACAAACCAAACCTTTCTTTTTAGCTTTAGGAATTTCTCGCCCACACCAACCTTTGCTAGCACCTAAAGAATATTTCGACAAATATCCTTTAAATACTATAACTCTACCAGAGTGGCTAGAAACTGACATGGACGACATACCAGCCTCAGCTCAAAGCAATTTTAGCACTGATTTTGTAGGTTTAATCAAAAAGAAAAACCAGTTACGACTGGCATATCAAGCATATTTAGCATCGATGAGTTTTGCTGACGAATGTATCGGAAATGCACTCAAAGCTCTGTCAGAAGGACCTAATACCAACAACACAATAGTGATTTTATTTAGCGACCATGGGTTTCAGCTGGGTCAAAAAAAACGTTGGGAAAAATATTCCCTTTGGAGACTTGCCACAAACGCACCTTTGATAATTCAATACCCAAACATGAGAAACAAAGGTGTAACCTGTAATATCCCAGTTTCATTGATGGACATTCACCCGACTATACTGCAGCTTACAGGTATAACACCAGAAGAAAACCTCGAATGCGAATCGTTGGTTTCACTCCTCGGAGATCCATATGCAGAGAGATATAATCCTGCAGTGATTACTCATGAGGAAGGAAACAACTCAGTAATATTCGAAAAATGGAATTATATAAAATACAAAAACGGAGAACAAGAACTATATAATCACGAAACAGACATACAAGAAAAGATAAATCTAGCGAAAAATATAGACAACGAGCAAATAATATTAAGCTTACAAAAGTTTATACCTAAAGTAAAAATAAAACAAACGCCGTAAAACATTGCTTTACAACAAGCAAGTTCAAGTGTCATCTATCAACTTCGCCCATCACCAAGTCTAACGAACCAATGATGGCTACTAAGTCGGCAAGCATAACGCCTTTGCTGATCTCAGAAATAACTGAAAGATTATGAAACGAACAGGCTCTCACTTTCAACCTTGTAGGAATATCAGATTTACCATCTGTTCTGAAATAAAAACCTAGCTCTCCTTTTGGATTTTCGGCTCGGCAATAAAAATCCATAGCCTGTGGACGTATTTTTTTGGGCACATGAGCCTGAGGGTCAAAGTCACGAGTGCGTTTACAATCGTTGGTAAGCTGTACCAAACATTGTTCTATAATTTTGATAGATTCATCACATTCTTGCACCCTTACGTAGTTCCTATCCCAGCAGTCTCCCACTGCACCCATTTCGCCTTTACCGATAGGTATTTCAAAATCTAGCTCAGGATATACAGAATAGCCATCTACTTTACGCAAGTCTAATTTCAAACCCGAACCTCGCAAAACTGGACCTGTACAACCATAATTGATAGCCAAATCTAGCGGCAAAATACCAATATTGGCTGTTCGCTGTATGAAAATTTTATTTTCCACTACAATAGTTTTTAGCTCTTGCATTTTAGGTTTTAGGTATTTTATAAACTCTATACAACGCTCTTCAAAACCTACTGGCAAATCATAAAACAAACCTCCTACCCAAATATAATTATACAACATTCGAGCACCAGACACCCATTCTAACAGACGTTGGATATGCTCACGGTCACGCATCAACCACAAGAATGGTGTGTAAGCACCAATATCCAAACCATAAGTACCTATAGAAACAAAATGAGACGCCAATCTATTGAGCTCGGCTACCAATACACGAATGTATTCTACTCGTTTGGGAATATCGTTCTGAATGCCTAGCATTTTTTCCACACCCATCACATAAGCGTGTTCTGAGTTCATAGACGCCAAATAGTCGAGCCTATCTACATAAGGAATTATCTGATTGTAAGGCAAAGCTTCTGCATGCTTTTCAAAACAACGGTGCAAATAACCCAAATGTGGCACCACATCTACAATAAGCTCGCCATCAGATATCACCTCCAAACGCAACACACCATGTGTAGATGGGTGTTGCGGCCCTAATGAAAGTATCATTTCTTCAGACTTCAACTGACCTATCTGATATTTATTGGGATCAGATAGCTTGAAATTATCTTTCGAATACTGGTATTGAATATCTTTCATATAAAAATTGGCTTCAAATTTGACTCAAAATTAATAGCTATAAAAGAGATTGATTTCTTTTTAGTAAAATAAATTTCATTTAACCGATTGAATTAGGTTCTATCAAAAAAAAATATTTGTTATTAAAACTTTAAAAAATGAAACATAAACAAATACTTCAAACCCTAAAAGCAACCATTTTATCACTTTAAGTATAAAATCAAATCAATATTGGTGCTTATTTGAGTCAAAAATATTAATTAAATCCTATTTGAATAATAAAAAATATACCTTTACATAGGTTAAAACAAAACAATTAAAAAACACAATATTCAATTTATTCAAAAATAACTTCAAAACAATTATAATTATTTATTGCAAAAAAAATCTAATCATGAAACCACTAATTTTTACACTTTTTTTAATTTTAACAAATGTCTTATCCTTTGGACAAAGTAACAACTTTGCTGTAAAATATGCTTTTGATGGCAATTACCAAGGAGAAATAACAAGCGGAAACGAAGCTATAACCATTGAAAATGCTACAGCTGGTGGAACCAAAATGGGTACTAAAACTTTTGATATTATAGAAGGTCAAAGTATTCTGAAAGCAGAAATCATCAAAAATAATGCAAGTAATTACAACAATACTTTTTTGAAATTAAATATCAAACCTAAAGTTGGATATACTATAAAAATAAAAAGTATAAAAATATCTCATAGCAGTAGCGTAGCTAATCCATCACAGCTTTTCAGAATAGGTGTAAAACCAAACGGAGCAATACCAGTAACTACCAACATAGGAGAATCTACACCAAATACTCCTAATAAAACTACTTTGTTCGAAAGTAGCTTTAGCCCTGATACTTTGACAGCTCAATCAAATAGCGACAATTACCTTACTGTTTGGTTTTCAGCTAGAGGAGCAGATGCCGAAACTTTCAACTGGAACATCAACCAAGTAGATGTAATTGGAACATATGAAGCAATAGCTTTGCCACCAGCTCAAATAAATATTACAGAAAACAAAAAACAAAAATTATTTTTTGGTATTGATGCTGAAAGACTTTGGTATTGGAGAACAGAAAGCATGGGAAATACTTTAGCAGATTTAGGCGTAAAAGAACTAAAATCTTCGTTTGTGCGTGTCGCTATAAACTGCGCTTACGAACGTGAAGAAGGCGTAAAAGTTCCGGCCAACTACGATAAAATTCTAGACATGATGACGGCCATGAAAAGATCTAACCCAAACATACAATTTTTTGCCAGCCCGAGACCTTTAGATGAAGCATACACTGAAACCGAAAGACAAAGTATTTGGAATGCAGAAACAGCACCATGGGCACCTGTACCAGCTTGGATAATGAAGTGGGTTGCCAACGGAACTGAAGCAAATGGATCAACTATTTGGAAAATCGATACCATTTATAAAGAAAAATTCGTTCAATATTATGCAGACTATTTGAATTTCATGCATACCAAAAATCTTAAAATAGACTACTTAGATATCACCAACGAAAAAAATGATATCACTCCAGAAATATTGATTTATGCAGCCCAAACACTTCCAACATTATTAAACCCTGGCGTGCATATGCC
>JAGNSI010000151.1 GCA_017988135.1 Pseudarcicella sp. | reverse complement strand
AACTGCTTTTTTTCTCATAAACCAAAGCCACATTCATACCTACAATATTTTTGATTTTTTTGTCGATATTGATACGTGGTGCGAACGACCATTTCAAATCGTTCTCAGGATTGGTTGTAGCTTTTCCAAGTGTACCTTGTGCTTCTCTTAATCTTGTTGGAACAAAATACTCTCTGTCTTTATTGTCATTGGTTAATCCTGTTTGTACAGTAATACCCAACCACGATAATGGTTTCACTGTTACAGAAAGGTTTCCAATAAAACCATTGTTAAAACGATAAGAATGTATGTTATCTATTCTATATTTTGGATTTTCTAAGGCTAAACCTCCACCACCATTGTTAAAAGCATTAACATTTTCGCCAGTGATATTGTCTAAGTTGATGTAGGGATTCAAAAAATTTGCTTGTGCAATTGCATTTTCAGCTCTGTTATCTCCTATTAAACCATCGAAAGCAGTTCTTGCATATTGCATACGCACACCTGCTGTAAATATTTTACCTAATTTTTGTTCAATGTTTAACCTTGTTGTAAAACGATCAAAAGCTGAATTTTTGATAGCACCTGTTTCGTTGGCATAACCCATAGACCAAAAGTACGATGTTCCTGTTGGTGTAGCACCGGAAATGTCAAAGTCATAGAATTTTTTAGTTGTATTTTGAGTTATTTCTTTTAACCAGTTTACGCCCGTCAAGTTTGTAAGTTTTTCTGCCGAAAACAACTGTTGTATAGATTCACCCTTTTCATACGATATACTAGGATCGTAAACAGCCAACATCTCAGGCAAACTAGGTCTTCCTGGATAAAGTGTCATTCTGAAAAAACTATTATTAGCATCGATAATATTACCCGCATATTCTCTTACAATAGCTGCTCTCATCAAAGCATAATCTTTAGGGCTCTGAGTTTCAATACTTCTTGAAAACTCACCTGCTCCAGATTTAAAACTAAAGTTGATCAGTGGTTTTCCTTGTTTACCTCTTTTGGTGGTAATTACAACTACTCCATTGGCTGCTCCTACACCATATAGTGCTGTAGCGGATGCATCTTTCAAAACGTCCATCGACTCTATATCGTTGGGGTTGATATTGGCAGTTGGATTAGTAACGTCAGAATTTGAAATCGGGTAAGGAATACCGTCAATTACAAACAATGGGCTGCTACCGCCAGAAAGCGATGCTCTACCTCTAATGTTGATATTCAAACCTGAACCAGGTGTACCATCGTTGGTTACTACATCAACCCCTGCTACTTTACCTTGCAAAAACTCGGTAGCCGACACTGCTGTGGTGTTTCTTAGCGTTGCCGCATCTACTTTAGAGGTTGCACTGGTATTGTTTTTAGCAGATGTTTTGATACCGTATCCTGATATAACAACGGTTTCAATTTCTTGTGTTGATGATGCAAGCGATAAATTTATCACGCTTCTGCCACTTACATTTACCTCTTGGGTGGTGTACCCTGTGTAAGAAATAACTAATGTTGCATTGGGAGAAACTTCGTTAAGTTTAAATTTACCAGATTGATCGGTTACAGCTCCCATTTTGGTATTTTTTACCAAAATGGATACGCCAGGTAAAGAAGAAAAATTATCCCCGTCTTTGATTTCACCTGTGACGCTAATCTTGTTTTGTGCGAAGCCCATGGTAACACACATAAAAAATGTGAGTATGGACGTCAATGTGTAATAATAGATTTTTTTCATTTCATTATTTAATTTTAAAATTCAGTAATGTATTTAATGTTGGGTAGAATGTGGTTTTTCATGTCTTCATATTTTGCATTTTTTTATTTGAAATTTAACTCATTTAGTAAATTTGATTGAATATAACTCATTACAAAGTTAATTTTCCACCAGCAAGCAATGTTGTTTAATAGTACTTTGAAAGGCTATTTTTGTTCAAAACGCTACAAAAATGCAATTTTTTATCAATTTATTAAACTTTTAATGAATAAATAAGTGTATTGCTGAAAAAAATTAAAAAATTAAATTGCTGAAATTATTTATTAAAAAAATATTTCAGAAATAGTCCTAGATAGCCATATTAATGAAATACCTAGATTTAAAATAATAGAATAAATGAAATTATTTCTAAACAAACTTGTTTGTGAAATTGAAAGCTTGTGCTTTGTTTGAAATTAAAAATTGGATAAAAATTTTATGGATAACTATCTATAAAAGGACTAATTAATTTTCTATTGTGTTCATTTATTAAGATATTATTTTACAAATTTTTACTATTTTTAGGACTTTAAGATTTCATTCTACAAAAAAGAAAATTAATTTCTAAATATTTAGACTATTACAATTATTGATTAGCATAAACAGTATTGAATTATATTATCTAATTAATGATATTTGTTTGTACTTTTAATAATAAAATAGAAAATCTAATTATATTACTAACAAAATTATATTACTTTATATTTGATAGTTTCTATTTTATGTCAAATATATTCAGAATACAATATATAGAAAAGTTTTTAAAAGAAAATATTTTGATACACTGCATTAAAACCAATCCTTATCGTTTTATAAATACATGTCTACTGATTTTATTTTTTACTTTCGAAACATGGGCTCAAATCGATTCGCAAAACAACGACTACACTGTAAATGAAGAAAATTGGCTTCAAAAGAAAATTGTAAATTGCATATTCAAAGACTCTGAAGGTCTTATCTGGGCTGGCACAAACTCAGGGCTGTATAGTTTTGATGGATTTAGAGTAAAACAATACATCACGAATCCTAATCAAAAAAATACTATATTCAATAATACTATCACTTCTGTAAAAGAAGATGCTGAGAAAAATTTATTGATATGTACCGAGTCTGGATTAAGTTATTATATCAGAAATAATGACAACTTTATTACACTATCTTCTCAGATAGAAAAATTTGAACATTTGGTCATCACCGGCAAAAAAACAACTTTTGTAAGTGTAAAATCAAACAATCTATTATATGAATTAATAAAACAGAATAAAGAATATATCCTAAAACCAATATTTAAATTACCTAAAGATATTATTGATAATTTTGGAAACATCACAAGCCTCGCCGAAGCAAATGATGGAAATCTATTGGTTGGATTTTCTAACAATTTGTGTTTACTAAATACAAAAAGTAAAACACTATTACCTACAGATTTTAAATTTCCAGTCAGTCAAATTGTAAAAGTAAATAATGCCTACTGGATAGGCACTAAAGGAAATGGGCTTTTTTATATTGCTATTGCAAACGATAAAGTGACAATAAAAAAACAATTTCACTTTGGTATAATCGGTGAATCAGGAAAAGACGACATAACTTCTATTTCTAAAATCGCTCAAAATAGTATATTGGTTTGCACACACAAACATTTTTATAATGTAAACACTCGAAACGAAACTATAGTTGAACCAACACAAAACAATATCAAGTTTTTTAACGAAAATAATATTTTATCATCACTATATGATAATCAAAATTTTTATTGGATTGGAACACGAAGAGGGCTATACAAAATCACAAGTACAGCTCTAAAAACTGAAAGAGTAAAAATAAATGCCCCCAATTACATTCCTATCAATAACGAGATTACTTATATATTTAAAGACAACAATCAACAATACTTTGTAAGGTCTCTAAACGACGGAAACTTTGCTTATTATCCAAATAATAATCAGTTTCAAAAATTAGAAATCCCAAAAGAAATAAGCAGGTTTTATCAATCAAAACAAGGAGAATACTATTGTAGCGGCGAAAAATCATTTTATAAAAGCACCAATTTCTTACAAAAACCTACTCTTACCAAACTTTTCACTAGCCAGTACGCAATACACTTTGCTATTGAAATAAACCCACAAACTTGGTGGATTGCTTGTAACATGGGCGATATAAAATCGTACCAAACAGGGAAAAATCTATTTTTAGACAAACTTTTGACCGAAGTAAACAAACAATTTACAGGAGGATCGCCTATTTATACCATGATGCTCGATAAAGACAAAAACTTATGGATAGGCTCAAGAGGAGATGGACTAATGAAAGTAAATATTGTAACAGGGAAAATAGAAAAATTTTCTGGAGAAAAAACAAATGGTTCAATTTCTAGAAGAATATTATCCTTAAAAGAAGATGCAAAAGGCAATATTTGGATAGGAACTAGAGACGCTGGAGTATATAATTACAACAAAAAAACTAAATCATTCACCCAATACTCCAAAAAAGAAGGATTGCCATCTAACGTGGTTTGTGCCATAGGAGAAGACAGCAAAGGGAATATATACGTAAGTACAGACAATGGCATTGCAAAATATTTACCCAACCAATTGTTACCTTTCAGAGACTATGGGCAAAACGATGGTATAGAATACAGCGAGTTCACATTCAATTCAGTTGCCCAAGGAAATAACAACGATATTTATTTTGGAAATTCTAATGGTATCTACAAAATAAAAGAAAAAGAAATCAATAAAAACAACGAAGACAATCTGCATTGGAGTTTTTTTCACACTACCGACAATTCAAATCAGCCGATAGATGACATTGAAAATCCTAATAAGTTTTTAGACCAAATAAAAAACAATAATGAAGTAATTTTAAGTAATTCAGAAAAAAACTTTGAAATAGGTTTTTCAAACCTTAACCTCATCAATCCAAGCAAAAATAGATATGCATATAAATTGCATGGATTCGACGAAAACTGGAAATTTATTTACAACAATAGCCAAATGATACAATACTTAAATGTACCAAGTGGCGAATACATTTTTGAAGTGAAATATGCCGACAGCGAAGGTATTTGGAGCAAAAAAACAAAATCTTTTAAACTGATTATAGAACCCGCTTGGTGGTTTAGCAAACCTATGCTATTGTTCTATTTAATAATCTTATCAATAGCTGCCTATTATATCCATAAATTCTATAAAGAATGGAAAGCTTTACAAACAAAACTAGAAGAGGAAGTGGCTCATGGGGCACTTCAAGACCAACAAATGGTGTTTTTCTCCGATCTTTCGCACGAAATCAAAAATAGACTTACCATTATTTTAGGTCCATTGGAAAAAGCACTCACTGGCAAAAAAGTAAATCAAGCGGTTCTTAACAACTTATACGAACAAACTTTACGACTAAAACGCATTACCGACCAAATCATGAACATCAGAAAAAGTGAAGCTGGTGAATTTTTATTGAAAGTAAGCGAAGGTAACATTTTTACAACCTTAGAAAACCTATGCCAAGATGTAGAACCTTT
>JAGNSI010000045.1 GCA_017988135.1 Pseudarcicella sp. | reverse complement strand
ATTAAATATTTTGTACTTTCATAGTCAGTTTTTGAACATATTTTTGTCCATTTAAAACCATTTTGCCATGTCTAAAGATAAGGGTGCCGTAAAGGAAGTTAAAAAAGAGGCTACGAAAAGCCTAAAAGAAAAAAGAGCCGAAAAGAAAGAAAAAAAGAACAATAAAAAAGACTAATTTGCTCTCCAAAACGTCATAGATTTTCAAGATAAAACTATGACGTTTTGCTGTTTTACAAATAATGATAACAGAAAACGAAGATTTTGAAAAAATAGATTTCTCGAAACAATTGCTAGAAAAAGGAGAATATGAAAATTGCAGATTCTTGCAATGTAATTTTTCGGAAGTAGATTTATCTCATTTCAAATTTATAGAATGCAGCTTTGAGTCATGCAATTTCAGCCTAACAAAAACAATCAAAACAGGATTTCAAGATATTAAATTTACCGATTGCAAACTACTTGGAATGCAATTTGACCAATGCAATAGTTTTTTATTTTCGGTTTGTTTTTCAAAGTGTGACCTACGCCTTACCTCTTTTTATGGCATAAAATCAAAGAATACAAGATTTGTGGATTGCAATTTACAAGAAGCTGATTTTACTCAAACAGATCTTACAGGGAGTGTTTTCGAGAATTGCGATATGCAATTATGCCGTTTTGAAAATACGATACTCAACAAAGTTGATTTTAGCACTTCTTATCATTTTACGATAAACCCTGAGATCAATTACCTCTCAAAAACTATCTTTTCTAAAGACGGAGCATTAGGTTTATTGGCAAACTATGATCTTATTTTTAAATAGTTTTATTTTTTAAAATACTTCATCACCCCCACACCAAACACCAATAAGGCGACAGCATAAAAATAAAGACTAAAGTCTGCCAAAAAATTGAGAATAGCTAAAGCTCCGCTTAGGAATACCAAAATAACGGATTCTAATTTATTCATTTTTTGAGATGTTGACTTTGACGTATTTAATTGATTATTGGAAAACCTGTTTTCATTCATTGGTATTAAGTTGTTTTTATAAATATTTAATTCATTTTTTCAATCTATTCTTTGTTTACTTATTAAGGAAAACAGAAAAAGACTTTTAGAATCAAAAAAATATTTCTCTTTTATTGAAATAATATCAACAAAAGTGTAGAAAATATAGGTTTAATAGTTGTTGTTTGATATTTTCCAATAACTCAATTGTATTTTGTCAAAAAAAAGAACCTAGAAACTCGATTTCAGAGCTATTTATTCTTTATTTTTCATACTTTCTATAAACTCAGACGGCGACTTGCCAAATTCTTTCCTGAATGCTTTTGCAAAGTATGATTTACTCTGAAAACCGACACTATACATCGCTTCTAGCACTGTAGAATCTTGAGTGGCAAGTATTTGAGCGGCTTTTCGCAGACGTATCCCCCTTACAAAATCGCCCACAGGTTGTCCTGTAATACTTTTGAGTTTATTGTAAAGGTTTGTCCTACTGATACCTAGCTCTACACAGATATAATCGATATCTAGCTCTTCGTTTTCGATGTTAGCTTCAATAAGATTTATAAAATTATCAATAAAATCTTTTTCTTTTTGGTTGCTCACCAGCTCTCTTGCCTGTACAAAAACATCTTTTTGATAGCGATTTTTTATCCCCTTATGCTTCTCTAGTATATTCCTTACGGTAAGTTTAAGAATTCTAAAGCTAAATGGTTTGGTAAAATACACATCTGCACCTGACTCTGCACCTTCCATCCTTGAATCTATAGTATCCTTTGCCGTAAGCATTATGATAGGCAAATGACTAATTTCTATCCTTTTTCGGAGCTGTTGGCAAAGCTCTATACCGTCCATTCGAGGCATCATAAGGTCTGTAATGATGCAATCTGGAAACTCAACTTTCGCTTTTTCTAGACCATCAACACCATCAACTGCCTCGATAACTTCGTATTCTGGCTCGAAGTTTTCTTTCAGAAAACTTCTCATTTCTTGATTATCTTCAACTATTAGAATCTTTTCTTTTGCTACTAAAATAGGTTCTGTTTCTTCTAAAGCATTCAACAATGGTTCTTCGTTGGCTACATTTATGTTTTCTACTTCCAACAACGACTGTATTTGATCTGTATCTATCTCATAATCATCAAATTGATGCACAACAGATTTATCATAAACGTTTATATTTTTGGAGAACCCTACCAATATTTCGGTTCCTTTATTTCGTTCGCTATACACCCAAATGGCACCTTTGTGCAAATTCACCAAGCTTTTTACCAAAGCAAGACCTATTCCTGAACCTAAATGCTTGTCTTCCTCAAATTCTGAAACACGGTAGTATCTGTCGAAAATACTTCCAATAGATTCTTTAGTAATTCCTATACCATTATCTTGTACTTTTATCCACCAAAAATCGCTAGATTCTATGTCAGGATTTATTTTAAATTCATTTGAAAATATGGGAGAAAATCCATTTAAGTTACTGTAAAAATCTACTTTAATAGCACTACCATCTTCTGAATATTTAAATGCGTTTCCGATAAGATTTACAAGTATTTTTTCTACTATTTTTTTATCAAAATACACCTCTTCGCTCTCGTTTGCAAGCGATTCTTTAGCATTTAATTTTCCAAAATTATCTATTCTAAAATTGATACCTCGCAGATAAGCGAGCTCTTGAAACTCATTGGCGATATCTTTTGTAAATGTGCAAATGTTTGACTTGGTAATATGTAAATCTACTATTTCGGTTTCAACTTTCCTGAAATCCATTAGCTCATTTATCAAACCTAATAACCTTTTGGCATTACTATATATCACTTTATAGGTTTTTTGCCTGCCTTGATGATCTGGTTCATTATAAATCAAATTCTCTAATGGACTGGTTATCAAGGTCAATGGCGTTCTGAATTCATGAGAAATATTGGTAAAAAAATCTAACCTATTTTGATGTAGCTCTTCTGTTTTTTGCTCCTCAAATATTCTTTTGTCATAATCATTTTTTAGATTTACCCATTTTTTTAAATAATAAAAAACACCGTAAAGTAATCCCAAAGCCATCATTAAATAAACAAACCTAGCAAAACCACTTTTCCAAAAAGGTGGAGTTACCGTAATTTCAAGTTCATGAGGAAGCTTACTCCAGTTTATACCATCAAGTGACGCTTCTACTAAAAAATTATAGGTATCGTATTCTAAGTTAGAAAAGGCTGCACTTCTATTGCTGGAGCTTACATACACCCAGTCGTTGTTATAACCTTCAAGCTTGTACCGATATTTGCATTTGCCAGGGTTAGTAAAGTGTAAAGCTGTAAATTTAATAACAAAATTATTTTCAAGATGGCTCAATTCTAATTCGCTTACATCGTTGATAGATTGCTCCATCACCACTTTTTCATCGTAAGCAACATTAGCTTTTATAGATTTATTATTGACAATCAAATCTGACAAAGCCAAAGTAATTTGCTGATTTTCAGCAGCAATACGTTCTGGATTAAAATAGCTCATGCCATTGATTCCGCCAAAATACATATTTCCACTTTGCCCGTAAGTTGCAGAACCAATTTTGAAACTATTGCTCTGTAAACCATCATTTACATCATAATTAGTAAATGTTTTGGTTTGCGTATCAAAATGCGAAATACCTCTACCTCCAATCCACAAATCACCTTTTTTGTCTAACAAAAGGCTTTCTACATCATTGGAAGGCAATCCGTCTGCAGTAGTGTAATGTGTAGCGGTATAACCATTTTTTTGAGGGATAATTTTATTCAATCCTCCACCTAAAGTGCCTACCCATATAGCATCTTTAGAGCGAACTATTGGCCAAATATACTCCGAACTAAGACTGGCTTCTTTATTGTCGAACGCTTGAAAATGTTTTACAGAAACTACTTCGCCAGTTGTATTTAGAAAAAATTGATCCAAGCCTTTTTCTGTTCCAATCAATACATCAGAATGCAAGGCATCTGCGTAAACAAAAGTAACCCTTTTGCCTGCTAAACGATTTTTAGACCCTTTATCTGCATAAAATGTGCTTACTTTATATTTACCATCTGCTGTTTTTTTTATGCAACTCAATCCGTTTGACCATGAGCCTGCCCATACTTGACCGTATTTATCTTCACACAAACTAAAAATTACATTATCGGTTATGCTTTTGCCTTCGCCCATGTTATCTGTAATTTTCTCGAAGTTGCTTGTTTGGGGATTTAAAATACTGATACCTGCATCTGTTCCTACCCAAATTTTACCATCGTTTGAAGACAAAAGTGACCTTACATTATTACTAATCAAACTATTGGAATTGCTAGGGTTATGAAAAAAATGTTTATATAAGCCTGTTTTAGGATTGTACATATTTAAACCATGGCTATGCTGCCCCATCCATATCAATCCGTCTTTACTTTCTTGGATAGCCCTTACATAATGCCCAGAAAGGGTATTCGCCGATAAAGGTTCTTTTCGTATTGTCTGAAAATATTTTGGATTAAGGTCTGTATTGCAAATACCTCCACCAAATGTTCCTACCCAAAGGCTACCAGAGGCATCAACAAGCAAGCTACTGATGTGATTTGACGAAATAAAATATGGATTTAAATCTGAGTTTTGATACGAAAATAATTGCGTCGGATTAGATAAATTGGTAGATAATAGTCCGTTAGCAGTAGCCAACCATAATATATTTTTATACTCAATAATATCATTTACAGCTAAAGGCAAGTCGTCCGAAACTTGCAATTTGGGACTGATAGATGATTTATTGATACTGTAATAAGTAAATACATTGCTGTTTTTAGAAAAAACTTGGCTTTTGTCTGCTTTAAAAAAACCATTGACAGCACCTACAATAAGTTGATTGTTTTTAGTAATATAAACAGAGGTTGCACCAATATTGTTGGGCAACACGATTTGAAATATTTCATTGTTACTTTTTATTGCTATCAACCCAAATGCACCTCCAAACCAAACTTCATCTTTTGTACTGTTGGTAGTTATAAAATCTGACTTAAATTTTGTTTTGGGTAAATTATTTTTACTGATAATCAGCTCATTTTCACCTAAGTTATAGGTTATCAATTCTCCATTTTCGTACAAACAATATATTTGCTCTTTTACTTTAACGATACCTTTTACGGGATTGATGGCATTTTTCTTTTCGTAAGGAATTGAAAGTTTGAGAAATTGTTCTTTTCGTGTATCAAAACACGCTATTCCACCTTGGGTAGATAGCCAAATCAAACCTTCGTTATCTATAAAAAAGTTAGATATTCTATTGAAATACACATTTTTATTGGCATTTTCTCCATTGTAAAAAGACTTAAACTCGTAGCCATCGTACCTGTTGAGACCACCGTATGTGCTTATCCAAATAAAACCACTTTTGTCTTGACCAAGGAATGTAGCATCTGTATGATTAAGCCCATTGTCAACACTAATACTATTGAATGGATATTTGCTTTCTTGTGCAAAAGAACAGAAGCAACTGATTATAAGGACGATAAATAGAGCTAACTTTTTCAGAATGGTATATTTTAAAACAATAAAATTATGGTTAAAATTTAATAGTACAATATCGAGAAATATTGTGAATATATAAAAAATAACTTGCCAAAATATTGCCAAAATAACGTTTTAAAGTACATCTACAGCTATTCCTATCTGTTTCATCAGCTCTGTAGCATTGAAACTTTGGCAAACGCCTTTTCTTAATTGATAGTCAAATAGCAACTTACCTTGGCTTGTGGTTGAGCTAAAACTATAATTGGCAATAAAACTTTTACCCTCATATTCATTACCAAGTTCTACATCATGTGTAGAGATCAAACCTGATGCTCGCAATTTATGCAACTGTTCTATCAAAGCTTTTCCTCCAGTGTGACGATCTTTAGAATTGGTTCCTTTCAGTATTTCGTCTAAAAAATATAATATTGGAACAGCGTTATTACTCTTGTCAAGTGTTTTCAGAAGCAAACCAAGCCTTTTCAGTTCGGCATAAAAAGAGGATGTATCTTCTTCGAGTGAGTCGTTGCTGCGCATACTTGTAAACAATTGCATATTAGAACAGACAAAAGCTTCAGCACATACCACAGCTCCCATTTGTGCCAAAACCACATTTACACCTATTGTTCGCTGAAAAGTACTTTTACCCGACATATTTGAACCAGTAAGTATAATTACACTTCCAAGTCCATTTATTTCTAAATCATTGTTTTTCCTTTTTTGCGGATGAATATTGGGATGCCCCATAGAAGTTGTTTTGATCAAAAATATTTCGTCCGAAATATGAGGAGTTTGATAAGCAGGATGGGCGTACTTGAAGCCAGCTAGGCTGTTCAAAGCTTCTAATTCGCTTACCGTAGCAATACAATTTTTCAGTAATATACTATGTGCAGATTTCCATTTATTCAACTTAATATAATACCAATAATCCCAAAACAAAGGAATACTTATGGTTACTAAAAAAAATGGATTTGAACGGTTTGACAAATTTTTAAATATATGATTCAATTCTTTTAAAATCGATTCAGTTTTACTTACTTTATCTTGTAGTTTCACCAAACCTTGATTGTTCCAATTTTCATTTTCAAAAATTCGAATCATTTCAATATATGCTTCCAAAGCTCCGCTAAAACTGTTTATTTGATCTGTTTCTTGTTTTATTTGCGGTGAAATTTTCTTCAAAAAATAAGCATTTACAGCAAAAGAAACTAAAATAGTAGAAGCAGGCACCATTTCAAAAAACCAAGCTAATACTACTAAAACAAACAAAAAAGGCAATAAATAAAAAGCTTTTTGGTAAGCGTTATTAGACTTACTGTTTGTATTTTCACTTAACCAGTGGAACAGCTTTTGGGTAGAAAAATCTTGCTTTTCATAAAGCATTGATGTAGACTCAAACTCTTGACGAAAATTTATTTTTTCAGACAATTCAGCTATTTTCAATTGGCGGTCTATGACATCTAGTTTAGACGCTGGCACGAGCATCCAATTGGCAAGCAATGCACTACCATCGGAGGTGCGGGTACGATTGAGTAATTTGAAAAGAGATTTTTTGCCAAATAAATCAAGGTCAGAAGCATAAAAATGATTCACATCTAAGTATTCTAAACCCGTTTCTTCTCTTACAAAAACACGGTTTAGCCTTGCTAGTTCGTCTGTATTTATAGCAACAAGAAAACCGATTTTTTTATATATTCTTTCAACTAGTAAATGTTTTTTTATGGCAATCAAAAATAAAGAAAAGAATACCACAAAAAAGCAAAAAGCCCATGAAGTACCTTGCGATTTGTAAGCCCAATAAGGCAATAAAAAAACAGACAGAAATAATAAAGCTCTTGCAGCGCTCCATCGGTCAGAAATAAGTTTAGCACGAATTTCTTGGTTTTTAAAATTAGAAATTCTGTCTTCAAAAATTTCAGTCATAAGTAATAATGAATTTTATTTTCTAAAAATTTACTTATTTAAAAAGAAAAGATTCAACCTGTATTTTTCTTCCTAAAATAATTCACTACATTGTAATATATTATTGATTAAGGTTTTATGGAATTCAATTAATGCATGTTATGAGTCGTAAAGTTTTAGTTTTAAATCAAGATTATACCGCATTGACCATTTGCTCGGTGCCCAAAGCTTTTTTGTTGGTTTACTTGCACAAAGCCGACCTGATAGCTGAATCAACTACCGAAAAATTGCATTCTATTTCTCTTTCTTTCCCTTCGCCATCTGTGATTCGCTTGCATAGATATGTGTATTTGCCTTTCAGAGGAATTATGCTGACCAGACAAAATGTTTTCAAAAGAGATTTCTCGCAATGCCAATATTGTTCTTCAGGCATTGACCTTACACTAGACCACGTCTTGCCACGCTCGAGAGGAGGTAAAACTTCTTGGGAAAATCTAACCACAGCTTGCAAAAAATGTAACTCTAAAAAAGGCGATCAAACACCCGAAGAAGCCAAAATGGCTCTCAAAAGCATTCCTTTCAAACCTTCTTTTATAATGTTTTTACGAAACTTTTCGGGTACTTTAGAAGACAGCTGGATGCCGTTTTTGAGCAATAAAAAAAAGACAAAAACAACAGATGTATAATTCTATAAAGCTAATACACTAATTCCACATAGCGTTTTGAAGCATATGAAAAAACAAATCATCGTCATTGTTTTCTTTAACCCTTGCACTTATAAATGATTTTAAGTTTTTGGTTTGTTTAAAATTATCTAAATATATTTTTGTTTCTTCTAAATCATCCATTTTCATTTCCATAAAATCTTCAATATTAAGCTTTACTTTTTTGATATCTTTATGATAAAAATTTAGATAAATCATCCCATAGGGACTGTCTTCACTTTTGATAAAGTTTTTTTCGTCAGTAAGTATTCTGATTTTATTATTGAGCTGTTTGGTTATCGACTTTTGATTTTGTTCTGTAATCTCAAGATTTATTGTATTTTGTGGATCTATCTCTATCCACGACATCAGCAATTGATAATAATCTCTTTTTTCCCAAGCATTAGTCAGTTTTTTCATCAACTCTTCTTTTATGAGTCTTTCTGATTCGTCTTTTGCTAAGTCGGGGTGTGAAAGCTTGGCTAATTTTTTATATATTTTCTGAAAATCAATATCAGTATTGGCTTGTTTTTCAGCTTTTTCTATAGCTGCATCTTCTTGCATTTGCTTTTGCCTTTCTTCATGCATTTGTGCAAAATAATTTTCAATAAAATTGGGATTAATCAGTTCAGCAAATGGTATCGAATCGTCTAAATCTATGCCCGAATCAGCAAATTGCTCTTTAAGAGTAGACATCAACATTTCTTTTTCAGAAACACTCATTTCTGATTCTAATGTAGCCATATGCTTAGCATAGGATTCGCTTAGCAAATAATCTTTTTTGAAAAAATAAAAATCTTCTGCTAACTCTTTAATATAATCGTCCAGTTCATCTTTTTGAGCATTATTAAAAGTTTTCAAAGGATACTTTTCAACACACAATTCAAACAATTTCAACCTTTCGGCAAGATATTCATCGATAAAATCTCGATATTGTTCACCTGACAATACTTCGTTTACATATTTTAATTTCTCTGCTATCCCCTTCAGTTCATTTTCAAGCTTTTCTATTTTGGTGATTTTTTTAGCGATGTCGTCTATGTACTTGTTTTTGTTCAGCCCAGTAGAAGTGTTTCTAAGTATAGTGAGTTCTTGAGTCATAGTGAGATAAACCTTTAAATGTTTTTGGACTTAAAATATGGGCAAAACTTTACTTTCTTTAAAAGTTGAGAGTATTACCATTGTTTGTGTACTCGCAACTTCTTCTATCTCATTTATTTTCTCAAGCATCAGCTTTTGATACGACGATATATCTTTTGCGATAATTTTCAATAAAAAATCGCCCGAACCTGTTATGTGATGACATTCTATTACTTCCTGAATGCCATTTATTTGAGCAACAAAAGATTCTGTCACTTGTTTTCTATGCCCTGTTAAAGTAATACTCACAAAAGTAGTTACACCTAAGCCAACTTTCTCTCTGTCGAGCTGAGCATGATAACTTTGTATAACCCCAGAAACTTCCAATTTTTTAACCCTTTCTAAAGTTGGCGCTGGTGACAAACCTACTTCTTTAGAGAGTTGAGCATTGGTAATTTTAGCGTTTTGTTGAAGAATTTCTAATACTTTATGGTCAATTTGGTCTAACTTGATCGAACTCATTATAGCTTTTAATAATTGTTTTTAAGAATGTTTGAATTAAAATACTTACGATTGCAAATATACAAATAAACGATACTAATATTCGAATTATTTACTTTATGCCAAATAATATTCTAATAAATCATCAAAAAAAGAGCTAAAATGATATTTTATTTGGCAAATCAAAAAAAACAAACACCCTAAAGCATTGCTTTCATCCTATTCAAATAAACCTTGGCTGACACCAAAATACCTACTTCATATAAAATAGCCAATGGCGTAGCTACTAACAACTGTGAAATCATATCGGGTGAAGGAGTAATGATGGCTGCAACTATCAATATCACCACCAAAGCATATCGCCTGTACTCACGCATGAGACTAGGCGTGAGAATGCCTATTTTAGAAAGCACATAGCTAACCATGGGCAACTGAAAAGTAAGACCACAAGATAATGTTAGCGTAACTAAAAGAGAAATATAGTCATTGATATCAAACTGATTTTGGATAGACTCATCTAGCTTGAAGCTTGCCAAAAAATTGATCGCCATAGGTGCTACCACAAAATACCCAAAAGCAACACCCATAAAAAACAAAAGTGACACAAAAAAAACAGCCCCTCTAGCAGCAGCAGACTCCGACTGCTTTAGACCAGGAGTCACAAAACGCCAAATCTCCCAAAAAAAATAAGGAAACGAAAACAAAACCCCTACCGTAAGCGATTGGGTAATAGCCATAATAAACTGACCTGAAACCTCACGAGATTGAAGTATAAAATTGGCTTGTTGAAAACACAAACCATCGATATGCAACAAAGCAGCTACTTTGCATAACATTTTGTTTGTCCAAAAGTCAGCCTTTGACGGCCCCATAATCACATCGCCAAAAATTTCTTTTTTATATACCCAAGCCAGCATAGTAAATGAAAAAACTGCAATTACAGACCGTATCAGATGCCAACGTAGCTCCTCAATATGGTCAATAAAAGTCATTTCTTTTTCTGTCGCCAATTCTGTAGAGCTTTCAAAGTCTTGATCCAATGCCATAGTTTAATATTATTTGTGCTAAAAAAATCTATCAACTTATTAAAACAGTAAATTCCGCCTAAATAGACGGAATTTATTGTTTTCGGTGGTATAATCTTAAACCAACCTAAATTTCATTACACATAAAGTGGAAAATCTATCATCATTTTATTGATTTCTTTTTTCACTGATGCAATAAACGATTCGTTTTCATTATTCATCAAAACGCTATCTATGTAATCCACAATTTTCAACATTTCTGGTTCTTTCAAACCTCTAGTTGTCATAGCGGCAGTACCTACTCTCATTCCTGAAGTCACAAAAGGAGACTTCTCGTCGAAAGGTACCATATTTTTATTTATAGTAATATCAGCTTTCACCAAAGTATTTTCTGCCAATTTCCCAGTCAATCCTTTAGGACGCAAATCAATCAACATCAAATGATTGTCTGTGCCTCCTGATATAATATTGTATCCTTTATCTAAGAAAGCACCAGCCATAGCTGTTGCATTCTGTTTCACCTGAAGAGCATATTGTTTGAAATTATCAGTCAAAGCTTCTCCAAATGCAACCGCTTTAGCAGCAATCACATGTTCTAAAGGTCCACCTTGAGTTCCTGGAAAAACAGCTCCATCCAAACAAGCTGACATCATTTTAAGGTCACCTTTAAGTGTAGTAAAGCCAAAAGGATTTTCAAAATCTTGTCCCATCATAATCAAACCACCTCTTGGTCCACGCAAAGTTTTGTGCGTAGTAGTAGTAACTATATGACAGTGTTGCATTGGGTTATTTAGCAAACCAGTGGCAATCAACGCCGAAGGATGCGAAATATCAGCCAACAAAATAGCGCCAACTTTGTCTGCAATAGCACGCAAACGAACATAATCCCAGTCACGAGAATATGCAGAAGCCCCACAGATAAGCAACCTTGGTTTTTCTCTCAAAGCCGTTTCTTCTACTTTATCCCAATCTATCAAACCAGTTTCACGCTCAACGCCATAGAAAAAAGCTTGAAAATATTTTCCAGAAAAATTCACTGGCGAACCGTGTGAAAGATGCCCACCATGAGAAAGATCAAAACCTAAAATTTTATCCCCTGGATTCAAAAAAGACAAAAAGACAGCAGCATTAGCTTGTGCACCTGAGTGTGGCTGTACATTTGCCCAACTTGCCCCAAAAAGAGACTTGGCTCTTTCTATAGCAATCGTTTCTATTTCATCAACTACTTCGCAGCCACCATAATATCTTTTACCAGGAAGCCCTTCAGCATATTTGTTTGTCAATACAGACCCTTGAGCCTCCATTACTTGCTTAGAAGTAAAATTTTCAGACGCAATAAGCTCTATACCATACTCTTGACGATGTCCCTCAGCCTTGATGAGGTCAAATATTTGAGTATCTCTTTCGGTCGTAAATGTATTCTTTGTCATTATCTAAAATACTATAAAATTTGTTAGAAGTACCACAGCACTATTCAACTATTTAAAACAATAATCAAAAAGATAGCTTCAATACTGATGTAAAAATACGGCAAAATGATTTTGCAAAAAAATTTAATCCACAAAACATCATTGATTATTTTTTTTATTACAAAGAAGAATCAACAAAAGAACAGCCATTATATTTCAATTAAATAAAGAACACACCAAGAATTCCACTAAACTTCTAAGAATCAAAAAGAAATATTTACAAAAAAAGAGCTAAAATGTTAGCAATCAGTTTGCAAATAAATATTTATTCCTTATTTTTGCATTCCAATTTTCAATGAGATGCCCTTCAAATTTGTTAATAGGTTCATAATCAACATCAACCAGTAAATTCCGATACTCGTCTGATTTGATTCAACATTAAAATTCTTAAAAAAGTGGACGCTTTAAGTTATAAAACCATTTCTGCCAACAAGGCAACAACAGAAAAAGGATGGATAGTAGTAGATGCTGAAAACCAAGTATTAGGTCGTCTTTCATCAGAGATAGCTAAAATAATACGTGGAAAACACAAAGCATCATTTACCCCACACGTAGATTGTGGAGACAATGTAATAGTAATCAATGCCGAGAAAGTTCGCCTTACAGGTAAAAAAATGACCGATAAAGTATACATCCGTCACACAGGTTACCCAGGAGGACAACGCTTTGCAACACCAAGAGAAGTTTTAGCAAAAAACCCAAGAGGAGTTGTTGAAGCGGCCGTAAAAGGTATGTTGCCAAAAAATCGTTTGGGAAATAAATTGTTCCACAATTTGTTTGTATATGCAGGTGCAGAACATCCGCACGCAGCACAACAACCAAAAGAAATAAAATTCTAAAACAATTTTGATTGAACCCAAAAAGAACAATCAAAATATATTATAAAATTCAAATGGCAGAAGTAATAAATACATTAGGTCGTAGAAAAACAGCAGTAGCTCGTATTTACATGACTCCAGGTAATGGAGATATCAAAGTAAATGGAAGAGACTACAAAGAATATTTTCCATCAGAGATTCTTCAAATCATTGTAAACCAACCGTTCAACTTAACCAACACTTTAGGAACTTTTGACGTAAAAGTAAACCTAGATGGCGGTGGCATAAAAGGACAAGCAGAAGCACTTCGCTTAGCTATCTCTCGTGCATTACAAGAAGGAGACAAAGAGTTGCGTCCAGCATTGAAAAAAGAAGGATTCCTTACTCGTGATCCACGTATGGTTGAACGTAAAAAACCAGGTCGTAGAAAAGCTCGTAAGAAATTCCAATTCTCGAAACGTTAATAATCAAAATTGCCAAATTCTCATTTGGCAATTTTTTAGGTTATTTATCAAAAATCGACAAAGCATTACCCAAGCAAAGACTTACAGTGACCGATGTCTTGCTTATTTCTATATTTTTCAATTATTATCAAAAGAGCTAGTATCCAAACTAGCAGACCAATCAAATGGCACAATTAGAATACAAAGACTTACTAGATGCAGGTGTTCACTTCGGACACATGACACGCAAGTGGGATCCAAAAATGGCTCCATACATTTTCATGGAGAAAAATGGTATACACATACTTGATCTTAACAAGACAATCACTTGCCTTGACGAAGCTTGCAATGCAATAAAAGCAATTGTACGCTCAGGAAGAAAAATCATGTTTGTAGCTACCAAAAAACAAGCTCAAGAAATCGTTTCTGAAGAAGCAAGCAGATTGAAAATGCCATACGTTTCTGACCGTTGGTTAGGCGGAATGCTTACAAACTTTGCTACAGTACGTAAATCAATCAAAAAAATGTCTACTATAGACAAAATGTTGAAAGATGAGGTTACTGTAAAAGCTTTAGCAAAACGTGAACGCTTAATGATGTCTCGTGACAAAGAAAAAATGGAAAGAGTATTGGGCGGTATCACCGAACTAACTCGTCTTCCTGCAGCTTTATTTGTTATTGACGTAAAAAGAGAACACATAGCAGTAGCAGAAGCTAAAAGACTGAACATTCCAGTATTTGCAATGTGCGATACCAACTCAAACCCTGAGCTAGTGGACTACCCAATACCTGCAAACGACGATGCTTACAAATCTATCTCATTAATCACTTTGGCTATCGGTAAAGCTATCGAAGAAGGATTGATGGAAAGAAAACAAGACAAAGACGATGCACGTGTAGCTGAAGAGGAAGAAGCTAAACGCTTAGCTGATGCCGAAGAAGCAAAAGAAGCAGCTAAAATTGCAGCTAAATACGAAAAAGAAGACTAATTTTGAGCATCTTTACGATGCAAAAAAACCAATACAATTGAATAGCCCATAGAAACCTGTGGGCTATTCAATTTTTGACAAAATAATTTTTCAAAATTTTATACAAATCAAACAATGGCTATTTCAGCAGCAGATGTAAACAAATTAAGACAAATGACCGGCGCAGGTATGATGGACTGTAAAAAAGCCCTTACCGAAGCAGAAGGAGATTTTGAAGCAGCTATCGATATCCTACGCAAAGCAGGACAAAAAGTAGCAGCAAAAAGAGCAGACAACGCTACCAACGAAGGTTTAGTATTGATAGCAACTACACCAGATAACAGTAATGCAAAGCTTATCGCTTTAGGTTGCGAAACAGAACCAGTTGCTAAAGTTGCAGATTTTAACGAATTGGCAAACGCTATTTTGGCGGCTGCAGTAAGCAATAATCCAGCAGACAAAGCTGCTTTACTAGAAACTTCATTAGCAGATGGCCGCAAGGTTCAAGAAGCAATGATAGAATTGACTGGTAAAATCGGCGAAAAAATAGACTTAGCAGCTTACGAAAACGTTACATCTGAGCAAGTAGCTACTTATATTCACTCAAACAACAAAATCGGCGTAATAGTATCTTTCGACAATGTTGGAGGTGCTGACGTTCAGGAAGTTGGTAGAGATATCGGTATGCAAATCACTGCAATGAAACCTGTAGCACTTGACAAAGGTGATGTAGATGCAGCTACAGTAGAACGTGAAATCGAAATCGGTAAAGATCAAGCTCGTCAAGAAGGAAAACCAGAAGCTATGCTTGAAAAAATTGCTGTTGGAAAATTAGAGAAATTCTACAAAGAACAAACATTATTGAACCAACAATTTGTAAAAGATGGTTCTATAAATATTACTCAATTGCTAGAGCAAACTCAAAAAGGATTGAAAATAACTTCTTTCAAAAGAATTTCTTTAATCTAGTATAGCGTTTAATCTCAATTAATACTTAAAAAAAGCTGTCTCACAAAAGACAGCTTTTTTAAGTATAACAAACACATAAAAATACCCTACAATTCTTCTACCTTAATCTCTCTTAATGTATGAAAAGTATCAAAATTGGTCAATCCAAATGATGTCTTTATATGATTTGCTGGATAATTGCATATATCTCCCCATGCCCAAGGGGCGTTAGCTGCATTATCTTTATAATTATCGCCTTTGAATGTTTTTTTATCTACAAATAAATCTGTTTGAGTTCTGTTATTCCAAATCTCTAACAACGACACAAGCTTATAGCTAGCAGTGGTACCTACAGGTTGCAAATTATTTATTCCAAGTGCATATTCGATATGGCTTCCATCCTGATCTGAGCTACTTTCGTATTTACGAATACCATGCCCTTTTGACTCTATAAACATTTGTATTTTCCCATTTTTATAAAGTAATTCACTGTTTTTATAATTCTTATTTGAAGTGTGAAATATAGTACTCACATATTCAATAGCTCCAAAAGATTGGCCATTTATTCCACCTCTTGAGGCACATACCAATATTCCTTCCATATCATTTTCATGAGAATCTAAATCACACAAAAAATCGGTCCAATCTCTAGGGTGAAATACCGAATACAGAATATACCAATGAGTACTGGTACTGGCAGTGTTATAATACAATACACCTTTCAATTTACCTGATGACCGTCCATTGGTAAGATTATCCCAATTGTTCAATCCTTTCCAGTCTCCATCATAATTTACAGGTGCAATCCAATCTGCACTACCTGTTCTTGACGAATTTGAGCAAATTCCATCCGTAACGTCTACATCTTGAGTAATAATAGGCGCATAGTTTTGTGCTAAATCATAACTTGAAATGGCAGTTGCAGCAACTCTTTGACTTGCATCATTTTGTTTTAAATTCACAATGTTGTTGCCTTCATAGTTACAAGAAAAGGCAATGATTACCACTAAAATAATCGTACTAAAGTTTTTCATTGAAAGTTGAATTTAAAAGTTTTTGTTAAAGTTTATAACGTTGATAATAATTGTTCTTTTTAAAGCATTGTTAATATTTATCAGTTAATGTTTTCAAAAACAAAACAATATCCTGTTTCTCTTTTTTGGTTAATAGTAACTTTTCATTGGGTAAACTTTGGTTTTCTAGACTTAAACCTATTCCATTACCCCCGCCTTGGTTATAAAATTCTATGACTTCTTCGAGAGTTTTGTAAGCTCCGTTGTGAAAATACGGTGCTGTTTTTTCAATATTTCTTACATTTGATGTCTTAAATGCGTGCTTTCGCCATGGTGCATCAAAAATCAAGAATCTACCTTTATCTTCATCTATTTTTGCTTTGCTCAATTGGGGTTTTACAGGAACACCTATTACTTCCAAATCGTTGTGTAAATATTCTGGTGGGCTAGTACCATTGAAAATAGGTGCAAAATGACATGTTCCGCATTTTGCTTTTCCCATAAAAATATTGAATCCATTTATCTCATCAGAGGTCAATGTGTTTTCTTGTTGATTGATATTCCTATCAAATTTTGAATTAAATGGTTGTAAGCTCCTTACATAACTGGCGATTGCTACAGTTAAATTTCTTGGTGTTAAACCATCTTTAAATTGTAGTTCAAACTGTTTGATATAGCTCTTATTTTTTTTAATATTCTTCACCATGGTTTCTGCATTGGTGTGAAATTCTTTTGGATTATTGGCAACCTCCATTATTTGATTTTCAATAAAATCAGCTCTAGCATCATAAAATTGTGCTTTTTGTAAACCAGAATACAGTAAAGTAGGGGTATTTCTACTTAAAGTTCCACCACTATTTGAAGCAGACTTTATCAATCCATCTGTAAAATATTTTTTTTCTTGGTGGCATGAAGCACAACTAAAAATACTATTTCGGGACAATGTAGGGTCATTAAACAAGGTTTTGCCCAAAGGCTTTAATTCTTTGGATAAATTTCTAGAATAAACCGGTGAGAAATAATCTAGATTGAATGTTTTATCAGAAAAAAAAGTAGTTGCATCGTATTTTAGTTCTGTCTCAAATGGAAAAGAAACTTCCCAATCTTTAACGGTAGCTATCCAAATTGGCAAAAATGGATGAATATTATTTTTGATATAATTGTATCTATCAAAGGCATTAAAGTCTTTATTTACAGACAAATAAACAATATTCTTTTCTAATAAATCAATCCATTTCTTATGAATTTCAGCGTTTTTGAAAAGCTTTTCATTTAGTACAAAATAATTTTTCATACTTTCAAAAACGGCTTTTGTTTCGGGTATTGAATGTTTTGCAATGGGTGAGTCGAAGCCTGAAATGCCTAATGATACTACTCGAAGCAATTGCTGTCTTACAGCCCATAAAAAATGATATTCTTTAAAGTAACTAAAATCGACATTTGCTTTATCTAACTTCAATGCATTCGATAATAGTTGTATTTCTATTTTAACTTGCTTTTGATCTATATTTTCTCCCCAAAGCAACTCTTCCAAAACCTGAAAACCATGAGGTAGCTCATTTTTGAAGGCATTGTTATCTTCGTGAACCGTAATGAGATTTGGTTGATTGAGCGACCTGTAAAGAGAAGGCTTATATGAAGGCAATATTGGTTCTAACTTTTTAAATGCTAAACGAGCCTCAAAGAAACTTTTTTTACTTTCAATAACGCTCTTAGAC
>JAGNSI010000150.1 GCA_017988135.1 Pseudarcicella sp. | reverse complement strand
AATGCTGGATCCGGTTTTGGATTTTTTCGTTATTGTTCCTGATTATGAACTAGAATTGATGCAACCCAACCAAAGCTTGAATGGGTTAAGTGCCACTATTTTATCAAAGATGGACGGGGTATTTGCTGTTGCAAAACCTGATTTGGTATTGGTACACGGAGACACTACCACCTCGTCGATGGTGGCGTTAGCCGCCTTTCATAACGGCATAACTGTAGGACATATAGAAGCCGGTTTGCGTACGTATAATAAAAAGGCACCCTTTCCGGAGGAAGTGAACCGGCAGTTGACCAGCAGAATAGCTGATATTCATTTTACCCCTACTGCTACAGCAACCCAAAATCTATTGAATGAAGGTATTCTTCCGGCTACTATTGTAGAAACCGGAAATACCGTTATTGATGCATTATTGTTGGCCGTTGAAAAAATTGAAACGGAGCATTATCAGCATCCCGAAATTGAGCGATTGAAGCGTCTTATTCCAACCCAAAAAAAAATGGTTCTGGTTACAGGACATCGCAGAGAAAATTTTGGAGCCGGTTTTGAGCACCTTTGTGATGCCCTTTTATCAGTTTCAGCACGGGAGGATGTTACGATTGTTTATCCCGTACATTTGAATCCCAATGTGAAAGATATTGTATATGAGAAATTGTCCGATACCGAAAATATTTATTTGATTCCACCGGTTTCCTATCCTGTTTTTGTGTGGTTGATGCAACAATCCTTTTTGATTGTGACCGATTCCGGAGGCATCCAGGAAGAAGCTCCATCCTTAGGGAAACCTGTTTTGGTTACCCGAACGGTATCAGAGCGACCTGAGGGTGTTACTGCCGGATTTTCTATTTTGGTAGGTACCGATCAGCAAAAAATCAGTACCACCATTTGTTCTTTTTTAGACGGATTCTCTGGATTTGGATCTTCCATCAATCCTTATGGAACGGGTGATGCTTCCCAAAAAATTGCCGATTATTTATTAAAACACTATTAAAATGAAAATCCTTGTTGTAGTAGATTCCATTAATATTGAAGACAGCAGTGGTTCAAAAGCTAATGTGGCACTCATCACTAATTTAGCAGCAGCGGGATTTGATGTTTTAGTATATCATTATACTCAAAAGTTCATTTCGTTGGAAGGTGTTTCCTGTTATGCGATTCCTGAAATAAAATACAGTCCTCTGTATTTTTTAAGTCGGATACAACGAATTATAAGTCGGAATTTCAAAGTTAATCCGGCTCCTTTCCTGGAACAATTGTTTGGTTTTTCTTTTACTTTTTATAATGATACCCGCAGTATCACTGCCGCGTTGCAGCAACAAAAGTTTCAGCCTGATTTAGTAATAACCTTGAGTAAAGGCGCTAGTTTCAGGCCTCATCATTCCGTTCTTCAACTTCCTCAATGGCATGACAAATGGATGGCTTATGTGCATGATCCGTATCCGGCCCATTATTATCCGCGACCTTACAATTGGGTAGAATCCAGCCATAAAGCCCGAGAAGCCTTTTTTTGGGCAGTTTCTACAAAAGCCAGATATAGTGCATTTCCCAGTTTGTTGTTGCACGAATGGATGTCGAGTTATTTCCCTGATTTTGCCCAAACAGGAGTTGTTATTCCGCATCAAAATACAAAGTATGTCGTTCAGAATACTTCTTTTCCATCCTATTTTGATGTTTCAAAATTCAACATACTGCATGCCGGTAATTTGATGAAGCAGCGTTCACCGGAAGGTTTGATAGCAGGTTTTCAACTGTTTTTGCAGCATTGTCCTGAAGCCGGAAAAGAATCGCGATTGCTGTTGCTTGGGCCTGCTTCCGATCATACCCAACTATTGGAAAGCCACCAAAAGAGTACTCCCGAACTTTACATTCATAACGGTATGATTTCTTTTGACACCGTTTATTTGCTGCAACAAAGTGTATCGGTTAATGTTATTTTGGAGTCAAAATCGGAAATCAGTCCTTTTTTGCCCGCTAAGTTTCCACATTGTGTTGCCGCTAATACTGCCATTCTCTCGCTAGCTCCTTATTACAGTGAAACGAAACGGTTGTTAGGTCCTGACTATGCGTATTGGTCCGAAGTGGATGATGTGCCAAAAATTGCAGCATTACTCGGGGAATTGTATCTTTTGTGGAAACAAAACCCGAAGCAATTGCTTTTAAACAGAAGTGATTTAGCGGAATATCTTTCGGTTTCGTATTTAAAAAAGACTATTGAAAATTTGGAAAAAAATAATCAGCGATGACGCACGCCACTTTTACTATACTGTTAACTACCAAAAACCGTAAAACCGATTTGGCTGTTACTTTAGCTAAAATCCAGCCCTTGTTAGTTTGTGACGGGGTAGAGTGTATTGTTTGTGATGATGGTTCAACAGATGATTCTGCTGTTTTTATTCAAACTCATTACCCTCAAATTCAACTGATTCAGCATAAAGAAAGTAAAGGACTTATTTACAGCAGAAACCGATTGTTGGATTTAGTGACCACTGAATTTGCTATTTCATTAGATGATGATGCCCATTTTATAACAGCAAATGCGTTGTCGGTTATTGCAGACTACTTTGCTGCCAACCCCAATTGTGGGGTATTGGCCTTGCGTATTTTTTGGGACTTAGCAGCACCCCATACTGTTGTTACTACTGAAAAACCCACTCGAGTTCAGGGATTTGTAGGTTGTGGTCATGTATGGCGAATGAAAGCCTGGCGGATTATTCCTGATTATCCCGATTGGTTTATTTTTTATGGAGAGGAAGATTTTGCGGCCTATCAGTTGTTTAAAAATAACATTGAGATTCATTATTTACCGGAAGTTTTAGTGCATCACCGGGTGGATGTGAAAGCCCGAAAAAACAGTTCGGATTACACCCTGCGGCTGCGCCGTTCGTTACGATCGGGTTGGTATTTGTACTTCTTGTTTTATCCGCTTCGGATGATTCCCCGTAAAATGGCGTATAGTATCTGGATGCAATTGCAATTGAAAGTGTTTAAAGGTGATTTTAAAGCCTTATATGCTTTGATTCTGGCATTGTCAGATTTGATTTTTGCAGTACCCAAAATCATCAGGAATGCCAATCGATTGACTACGGAAGAGTATAGTATTTATCAAAAATTAGCACCTACACGAGTGTATTGGAAGCCTTAAAATAATCAAAAAATACAGATGAAAAATTATAGTAATTTAGACAGAGGGAATTGGGCAGCACTTCAATTAAGTTCCGTTGTTGATGTACTGCCGAATCGCGTTGTCAGTGATATTGGTTCCGGTTGGGGTTGGTTTAGACCTACTGTCGAAAGGTTTAATTTGGAATGGCAGCCGTTTGATTTTGTCAAAAAAATTGAGGAGTCCACGATATGGGATCTTAATCATAAGGCGCCAGAGAATGTTAAAACTCCCGGTTTTGTCGTTTTTATGGAAGTATTGGAGCATCTTTCGAATCCGGAATTAGGGATACGAAATATAGCGGAACATATAGCCACAGGCGGCTATATGGTGCTAACCACTCCTAATCCATTGAGTGCGGAGAGTAAGTTTACGTACTTGTTTAAAAATAATTTGTATGCTTTTCAACCCAAACATTTACGGGAGCACCATGTTTACGTTCCTTTGCCTCATGTGGTTCGCTTTCATTTAGAAAACAATGGTTTTGAGGTTCTTGAATCGGCGACGATAGGAGCTGTGATTGCTCCCAAAGTAGCTTTTACACTAAAGTACTTTAAAGAATTGGTGCATTATCTTTTTTTACAATTATTTGTTGCGTTTCATCCGGAATCCAAGGGGCATACACAAGGTTTTTTTGTTGTAAAAAAATAATTTTTAAGGTGTGTAATGCTCGTTAGTGGCAGAAAGAAGTTAGCAGCAGTTGTAATTTTGTTTTTTTTGGCAGCTATTTATTAAATAGAGTACCACATATTAAAACATTTCACTACTTTTAGCCTATAATTCGACGGGTAACTGGAATTACTCGAGGTCTTACACTAATTAATTTGCTCAAAAAAACGGGGTTCTAGCCGGTATTTTTGAGCTTTTTTTATGTGAAAAAGTCTTTTTTTTATACAAAACAGTTTTTTTTTCTTTGATTTTTTATACTTGGAACTAGGTTTATTTAGCGCAGTTTAGGCTATTGATGGGTGTCATTTATTCCTTAGGACGCTATTTTTATCTCGTACTGACGCTTTTTTTATACCGTCCTTACGAAACAAAAGTCCGGTCAGGACGAAATGAATATCATTTTCGTTGCTAATGGACCAAAAAAAACCTCGAGTACTGGAATACTCGAGGTCTTACAATAATCAGATGCTTCTGATTACGGGGTTCTAGCCGGCTTTTCTAAATGATAAATCATTCAGCATAGTACGTAATTTTTTTCCGGGACGGAAAAGAATACGACTCTTGGTAATTGCATTAGCAGAGACTTCGGATTCTGTATCCTTGCCTACGGAACTAATTCCGACTTGAAAATTGCCCAGTCTGCCTAATTTGACAATTCTGCCTTGGCCTAATTCGCCAATGATGTTGTGTTCTAAAGACAACAGCACGGCATAACAGTCAGATGCAGTAACTGTACACTGGTAGGAAATCAACTCAGCGAGTCTATCCAAATCGACATCTCCGTCGGCAATTGCCGCGGCATAAAATTTTTCAGGTGCCATCGCATCCTGAGGGTTCTTTCTAGGAAGAACTTTGTACTTAACAGCCATACTTTTCATGGTATTAAATGAGTTAAAATTAATTAGTCTTAGTATACTTGTTAAAAGTACCTAACTGACTTCTCAAAGATACAATAGAATAGAGGGTTTAAAAACCAAAGTTATTCACAAACAAAGTACGTTTTTAACAAATTGATTTTTCTTCCCGTTTTTTATTTATTCTTTAAATTAAGTTATTGATAATCAATATTTTGTAATTTTAATTTTCAATGCTATTAAAATATACAATTTTTAAAATAGTAAATAAATAGTGTTTTTAGGAATCTGTTTACCCCCGGCCCCTAAAGGGGAGTGGTGATAGTGGGATTTCGTATATATGGAGGTTTTGCGTGGGGTTGATTATCATGGCCTATACCCCCGGGCCCCTAAAGGGGAGTTGCAGTAGTGGGATTTTGTAGTTATGGTGGTTTTGAGTGGGGTTGATTATCATGGCCTATACCCCCGAGCCCCTAAAGGGGAGTTGTAGCGGTGGGATTTTGTAGATTTGATGGTGTTTTATAGTTATGAATATGAGAACCCCCTACAGCTTCTATGACTCCACTTTATGTTTATTTTGGAGTCGTTGCA
>JAGNSI010000044.1 GCA_017988135.1 Pseudarcicella sp. | reverse complement strand
CATTGCTTGAGCTGTAGAAATATTCAAGCGTATAATGTGTGTACTATCTGCAATATACATTTCACCCGAAAAAGCATAACTATGAGGACAATACACAGATATATAACCCTTTAAACCTATAAAAGACAAATCATTTTGTGTAACAAATCCTATTTTTCGAATGTCTGATTCCTTATTTAGTATAAAAATTACAGGTACATCAAACTTTTTTTTATCTCCAACAAATGCTTTCGTCAAATCTTTCAAGGACTGATATATAATTCCTACAAGTGGCACTTTGGCCAATTTTGTTTCTATCATATTAAAAACTGGTACTGATAAAAACGTAGACCCAAAGTAGCCTACCAAAAAAATCACGACCATTACCAATATCAAGCCTATCCCGTAAAGCCTTATTATAGACGAACCGATAGAAAGTTCTATTGGAATCCAACTATCTACTGTAACAAAAACATTGTAAATGATATAAAAAGTTATACAAACTGGTGCAAGCATCAGCACACCACGCACCATGTAACTGAATATTTTTGAAAAGAAATTCTCGAAAAACATATATTAAAAAAGATTACGACTGTTGATTGTTTTCCTAAATATAAAATTATTTACGATAAAATAACTATATCGTGCAAATATTTGAAATTTAAAATCTTTTTCCGTTTTCTCTTTATACGCTTTTCACAAGAGTTTTGAGTAAATTTGTAAAAGTTAGATATGCGATTAAATAAAATTTTAAAATATGCTTTTTGAATATAAAAAATTACAACTTTTCATAAAAGAAGTTTTTCTATCTATAGGGTGCAGCGAAGAACACGCCCAACTGGCATCAGAAGTACTCATTTCTGCAGACTTAAGAGGTGTTGATTCTCATGGAATTGCAAGGTTGTCGGGCTATGTAAGGCTATTTGACAATGGCAGACTAAACCCTAAACCTGAAATGAAAATCATCCACGAAACGCCTTCAACGGCAGTATTAGATGGTGACAAAGGATTGGGACTTGTGGTAGCTCCTTTTGCTATGAAAATAGCCATGGAAAAAGCAGCAGCAGTTGGTTCTGGCTGGATTTCAGTTCAAAACTCAAACCATTTTGGCATAGCTGGTTATCATGCTATGATGGCTCTACCTAAAGATATGATTGGTTGGGCTATGACCAACGCAGCACCTCTGGTAACACCTACATTTTCTAAAGAAAAACTACTGGGAACAAACCCAATTGCTTTGGCAGTACCAGCAGACAAACAACCTGCTTTTGTAGCGGATTTTGCTTCAACTGCTGTTGCTTATGGCAAAATGGAAATACTCAACCGAAAAGGACTGCCCGCTCCTACTGGTTGGGTGCAAGACAAAGACGGACTTTCTACCAACGATGCCAATGCCGTAAAAAATGGTGGTGCTTTATTACCTTTGGGTGGCGACAGAGAACATGGCTCTCATAAAGGTTATGCACTTGGCAGTATTGTTGATATACTTTCGGGAGTACTTTCGGGAGCAAATTTTGGCCCTTGGGTTCCTCCTTTTGCTACGGCAGGTTTTATGAATGCTGGCGAACAAATAGGCAAAGGTACAGGTCATTTTTTAGGAGCTATGCGAATAGATGGTTTCAGACCTGCGGCTGACTTCAAAGAAGACATGGATAAATGGATTGAAAGATTCAGAAACGCTCCAGCTGTTGAAGGCAAACAAGTATTGATACCTGGAGATCCCGAAAGAGAATTCGAAAAAGATAGAATTCAAAATGGAATAGACTTACTAGATCCAGTTGTCGAAGACCTTACATTACTTGCTAAAAGATTTACACTTAATAGTTTATAAAAAAAAACCAATTATGCTTCGAAATAGTAAATTTATAAAATACCTGATTATTGGGTTTGCCTTTTTGTCGGCAATGTTTTCATATTACATTTGGCAAATAGCCAAAACACCTAATTTTGAAACAAAAGAGAAAAAAGAATTTGTATTGTATATTCACGAAAACAGCAATTTCGAGGCAGTTTGGGACACTTTGTCTGCAAATAAGGTTATAAGAGACGAACTTTCATTTAAATTTTTGGCTAAAATATTAAAATACAAAGACCATGTAAAACCAGGCAGATATGTTCTTACTGCCGAAATGGGTAATTATGAGGCTATTCAAAAATTAAAATTGGGAGAACAAGATCCTGTAAAACTTACCTTTAATAATGTAAGATTAAAAAAAGATTTAATCAAAAAAATAGGTCATAAATTCGAGTTTGATTCTACAGAATTTGCCATTTTGCTTGACTCTGAAGCTATTGCAAAAAAATATGGTTTCACCAAAGAAACCATCATGTGTATGTTTTTGCCCAATACCTACAAAGTAATGTGGAATACAAAACCTGAAAAATTATTCGAAAGAATGAAACAGGAATATGATATTTTTTGGACAGAAGAAAGAAGAAAAAAAGCAGCTGCTATAGGTTTAGACCCCATAAAGGCTCAAATAATGGCTTCGATAGTGGAAGGTGAAACCAAAAAAATAGACGAAAAGCCAAGGGTAGCTGGTGTGTACATGAACAGATACAACAAAGGTATGCTGTTGCAGGCAGATCCTACTGTGGTTTTTGCAGCCCAAGATTTTTCTATCAGACGAGTTTCTTTAGAACTTACTCATTTAGACTCTCCTTACAATACTTACAAATACGTTGGGCTACCTCCTGGCCCAATAAACTTACCCGATTTAACTTCAATTGAAGCTGTATTAGATTACGAAAAGCACAATTATTTGTTTTTTTGTGCTAAAGAAGATTTTTCAGGTTATCATAATTTTGCCGCAACCTATTCAGAGCATATGAACAATGCAAAAACGTATCAAGCTGCACTGAATAGTAGAAAAATAATGAAATAAGTTTAGTATAAACAAAAGAGTGATTGTAGCTACAATCACTCTTTTGTTTGAATTGTAATCTTTAAAAGATTAATTTTCTGCTTTCGCAATCTCTATATCTTTTTCTACATCCACAATCATATCTGTCCACGAAAATGGTTTAGCTGTATGAAAAATAAACGATGGTTGGTTATAAAAAGCTAAAGTTTCTGCATATTTCTTCCAGTGAATCAAGCATTTCTCCAAGTACAATACTGACTCATTTTTAAATTTAATATCTTTAGTTTTTCTAAATTTTTCTAATGAATAGCCAGCTCTAAGTTTATCGGCAAAATAAATAGAAAAATACCCCCAAGCTTCAATGTCTGCTATTTCACATAATAAAGTAGCATTTTGTTTTTGTTTATTATTTTTGAAATATCCCGATACTTTAAGGCAAGTAAAATAAATATGGGTAAGACTATCTGCCAGTTGAAGTGGATTCATTATGCCAGTTTTATTTATTTCATTATTGGCAATAAATTGCTTGATGTTTACCATTCTTATGGTATCCAAAACAGGAGCCGAAATAATACTATTGATATCAAAAAGTTTAAATTCTTTAAATTCTTTGTACGACCCAAAACTTTCTGTGTACAATGATAAATCGTTGTTTCCTTGATGATATGAAGCAAATAAAAGTGGTGCTAGACTAGCATTTTTCCATCCGTTGAGTAGAATTCCACCATTGTTTTTGCCAAATTTCTCAGCTAATAGACTTTCAAAAAAATCATCTGAGGTATTGTTATTATACATTAAATTACCCCAAACGGCATAGCTAAGCCACTGTCTTTGAAAATGCCATTGCCAGTTTTTATGATTCCCTACTTTACTTATATAATCTTTAGCAGGAATAAAAACTTCAGAACCAATAAAACAACCCGCAACATAATCTTTGGTATTATTTTTCAAAAAACTTCGAACAAAATCTGGTTGTCCCCATCGTAATACAAAAAAATCTTCATTCCTGACTGTCCAAACAGCCTTTAGTTTATCAGAAACAGGGTTCCAATAAGCATCCGACAATTTTCCACCATGTACCATAAAAAGATTGGGAGAAGAGTGCCCATGCGACCAATTGTATTTAAACTCAACAAAAGCTTCGGTTACATCCAAACCTTCTACTTGCTTTCGGGTCATTAAATCGTTGTCATAACTGGTTGTTCCTCCAGACTTTTCATCAGCTGACAATGGTGCACGATAAACAAACTTGATTTTTCTATTGGCTGCTTGCATTCCTGCAAAAATTGTTCTGTCTAACCACGCTCGTCGTTCAGTAGGATTTTGTCCTCCCATTCTTTCGCCCAAAGTAATTCCTAGCCCATCTAAATCTTCGTATTCGTTGATAACCTGTGTGATAATTTCACGAGTATATTTTTCTGTTATTTTAGAAGTATCTCCACTTCCAAAATGAGACACTTTTTCGTTGTACCTGCCTACGTTGTGTGCCGCCGCAAATGAAGGTGATACAAAAGTATTCCAATTGATAATATAAGTTTCTATACCTCTTTCATGTGCCATTCTGAATAAGTTTTTCCAAAAAATCTTCCACTCTCCCATTTCAAAGTCATTATAATGTGTTGCTTCTGGAAAATTATGCGGTTTTACCATATAATGAAACAAATGTAAAGACCACAAAGAGAGCACATTAAAACGATTTTCTACCATATTATCTAAATAGGCTTCCCAAAACTTTGGGTCTCTGCAAGTCCAATCATGTTGAGTTATAGAAGCATCTGTACGATATGCCATATAGGGAAGATTGAATTTTATAGCCCTAAAATGCATTTTTGGTAAAACTGAAACTGGCCGAATAGTAGACATATTGCCACCCAACCGTAGTTGCCTAGCCAACTCCAATATACCATACATCATTCCCTGTTCATCTGGTGCAAAAATCTGAATACTACTGTTTGTATTTTTTAATTCAAAACCTTCTTTTTCTAAATTTGTATTTTGCCTTACTATAATATCAGCATTTTCTTGAGGCTTCTTTAAAGTTAGCGTATGATTGTTTTTCAAAAGTGCTTCTTTTAGTTTCGAAACAGCATAAGGAATTTTTTTAGGATTTTCGGGTATAGAAATACTAAAATTAGAAGCAAGAACATTAGAAATATTGCATGCTAAAAAAAAGATTAATAAGTATTTTTTCATTTTTGTATGTTGTTAATTTGGGCAAATTAGTTTTTCAAAGCAGGAATATTTATTGGTTTTAAATCTTTTCTTGATGGATTTTCAATAATTTTAATATTTTTGAATGCCGCCTTCCAGTTTTCTTGTTCGGGTTTATTTCCTAGAGAATGTATTTTGAAAGCTATATATCCTTTAAAATATTTATTATTGATTAAATGTGAAGTTGGAATATCATTAACCCATACTTTTATTGTGTCGTTGATGGCCTCTACTCTAAAATGATTCCAGTCATTATCTTTGTTTGCATTTTTTGCTTTAGCGTCGTTTTCTAGGGTATAAAGCCATTTCCAAGATTTACCAAAATCGTCAAAAACACCACCTGTCCAACTTCTTTTTATGTTTGGGTCTATTTTTACTTGATAACCGTACAGTGAAACTGAAGCTGTATCTGATGTATTTTGACATCTAAATAAAATTCCTGTATTGAAAAAACTATCTCTTTTACAGTCTAACTCAAGTACAAAGTTTCGATATTTTTTATTTGTCTTTACAAAAGTATGCTCTGGCGTATTTATGGTCATTTGGCATACAAAAGCACTGTCTTTAATATTTATTTTTCCTTTACTTCCTACTATTTGCCATCCTTTAAAAGTAACTCCATCAAATATATTTTTAAACTTTTCGGGTTTCTGACCTAAGGTATTCAAAGAAAAGACAAAAAATAAAATCACAGTATTTAGTTTTTTCATAAGTTCTAATACTTTGGAATATTATTATGGTTTCAAAAAATCATATTGAAGTATATCAATATGATTTTTTCATCAAATACCTGTTTCTGTTTTTACTCTAGCCAAATATTCGCCTGCAGTTATATACAAATACCCATCTGGTCCAAAAGTGCAATTAGCCATTGCTAAACCTGTTGTCAAATAGCCTAACATTTCGCCTTTACTATTCAAAATCCAAACACCACCCGGCCCTGTAGCAAAAATATTCCCGACTTTGTCTACCGCTAAGCCATCACAAAGTCCTTTTTTACCTTCATTTTTCAATTTGGTGCCATCATGTAAAATTTTGCCTTTGGTGAGTGAGCCGTCTGTATTAAACTCAAACTCTTTTATTAGTGTACTTTGTACATCAGATTGACTTACATACAATTTTCTTTCGTCTATAGAAAGTGCTATACCATTGGGCATGGTCATTTCGGTGGTGAGCAAAGTGATTTTACCTAAAGTATCTAACTTATAAACACCATTATGAGGCTGTTCTTTAAGCGGGCTAGAGTTTCCACCTTTAAGACCATATGGTGGATCTGTAAAAAACATTTCTCCTTTCTTGTTAAAAATCAAATCGTTGGGACTGTTTAACTTTTTAGATTGATAACTATCCACCAACGTTTCTTTAGTAAAATCATTTCTGTTAAGCCTTGTTATACTTCGTGTGCCATGTTCACAAAGTATCAGATTATTATTTTTATCCAATTCCATACCATTGGCACCGATGCTAGGACCATTATTTCCAGCAAAATAAAAACCCGATGGTCTCAAAAATATGGCTAAACCTACATCCTCTTTCCACGAATAGGTAGTATTTTTAGGTACATCGTTAAAGAGCAACTCATTGTTTATTTTATCCCAAACTGGACCTTCAAGCCAATTGTGACCTTTAGAGAGCACTTCTATTTGCGTGCTGGGAAGAATAATTTTATCAAAATCAGGCTGATTTTTCTCTTTTGTAAAAATTTTTGAATTGTCTTGGGCATTTACTTGAAATCCAAGAAAAAAAATACACGCAAAAAATAATTTGTTTTTGTTCATGATTTAAATAAAAATTAAGGGGAATATTATTTTTTAATTATTAGTTTTCTGTGATGGGTTACTTCACCTGGTGTGATAATAGCACCTGTATTGCCCCAACTATGTCGTATAAAATTCAAAATTGCAGCAATCTCATCGTCTTTTAAGTAGCTAAAAGATGGCATTGGATTGTTATATTCTTCTCCATCTATAACCACTCCAGTGCTCAAACCTTTGAGTAAAATAGTTATCAATTGTTTGCTATCACCTTGAACATAAGAAGTTTTAACCAAAGGCGGATTCATATTTTGTACTCCAGAACCATCTTTTTGATGGCAATTTTCGCAGTGCTGAGTATACAGTTTTGCACCATCTTTGGCAGCTGGGCGGGGAATACTTTTTCTCTTTTTAATTTCAGTTTTTGTTGTGGTTTTGTTTTGAGCACAAGAAAAATTTTGCGTACAAATAAACAAAAATAAAACTGTAATTAAACGAAAGGTTAATTGATTGAATAGCATAATTTATCGGTTAAAAATTTCTATTTTTTGTAAATAATTTTGTAAATAGTACCCCCAACATCATCAGAAACGTACAATTCGCCTTCTGGACCTTGAGCTAAACCTACAGGTCTATGTTTTGCCATTTTGGTAGTTTCTACTACTTTGACACCCGCAAAATTATTAGCAAAAACCTCATAATCACCCGATGGTTTGCCATTTTTGAAAGGAACAAAAGCCACCATATACCCTTCTTGAACACTTGGAGAGCGATTCCAAGAGCCATGAAATGCTATAAAAGCTCCGTCTTTATAATGCTCTGGAAACATATTTCCTGTATAAAAAAGTAATCCTACAGGTGCCATATGAGCTGGAAAATCCATAATTGGTAGAGTGGCATCTGAGCAACCTAGCTTTTTACCATCGCCTCCGTATTCTGGCGATTGCATGTAGGCTTTTTTATAAGGATCATAATAACAAAAGGGCCATGCACCGTTTGCACCATCGGTGATTTTATAAAAGGTTTCGGCTGGTAAATTGGCTGACATTTCAGGCGAAAAATATTCTGGAAACATGTTCAATTGATCTCGACCATGTTGCATTACATAAAGAGAATTATCTGCAGTGTTCCAATCTAATCCTACTATATGCCTAAAACCTTTGGCGTACCTGCTTCCATCGGCATAAGTTTGATTGGTTTTGTTGGCATCAAACTTCCAAATACCAGCAGCACTGTCTAATAATGGGCAGTTTGGAATACCTAGTGAACCTTTTTGACGATCTTCTACCTGACATGAATTGCTGTAAGCACCAATATCTACAAAAATATTACCCGCATTATCAAGTGTAAACGCCTTAGATTCGTGTTTTTTTCGAGCTATCAAACCTTTCACAATCACCTCTGGAACGGTATCTAATACATTATTATTAACATCAAGCTTGTACCTAAAAATAGCCGAATTGGAAGATGCATACAAATAATTGTTTTTGATAAAAATACCGGTGCCAATATAATTTCCAAAAGATTTTTGTTTATCAGCTAATCCATCTTTATCTGAATCTTCTAGACAAATTATACCGGCATTATTGATGGTTTTATTCAGTTTTACAAAAACTTTTCCGTCATTACTCACAGCTATATGCCTTGCTCTGCCTACAGAATCTGCAAATTTTACTGCCTGAAAACCATTGGGAAGCTCTAAACCTTCATTAGCTTGTGAAAAAATTAAATTAGACATCAAGCAAGAAGCCAAAAGAAACATTTTATTCATATAAATTTTAATCATTTATCAAGGTTGAAAAGAAAATTTGGGTTCATAAAAATAATAAAACTTAAAATATGCTTAAAATTTTAAATAAAATAATTATCAATCAAACATATATTTAACTTTTAATTAAACAGCAAAAAACAATAAAAGTTAAAGATTAAAATTGAAAAAAAAATATTTACCGTAAAAAATCAAACAATTTTGGTATAAAAGTAATATTTATTAAGACTAAAACAATTTAAATTTTTAATCTTTTTTTTAAAAAAAACATCAATTTAAAGTCATATTTTACCCAAATATTAGCTCCAACCATTGATTTGTTGTATTTTTACAACCGAATTAAAATAACCAAAAATGATTATTAAAATAACCATTTGGTCTTTTATATTTTAAATTAAAATTTAGTACGAATCAATTTTTTACAAACAAAAAAATGTCTGAAAACGTAGCACAAATTGATAATAGCAGGGCAAATTATGATGCCGACAACATACAGGTTCTAGAAGGCTTAGAGGCAGTTAGAAAAAGACCTTCCATGTACATCGGAGACACTGGTTTTAAGGGTCTACATCATTTAATATGGGAAGTAGTAGATAACTCAATTGATGAAGCTTTAGCAGGACATTGCGACAAAATTGAGGTTTTCATAAACACAGATAACTCTATAACAGTAAAAGATAATGGACGTGGTATACCTACGGGCATGCACTCTAAAGAAAAACGTTCGGCACTAGAAGTTGTAATGACAGTATTACACGCAGGGGGTAAATTTGACAAAGATACCTACAAAGTATCTGGTGGTTTACACGGTGTAGGTGTATCTTGCGTAAATGCACTTTCTACAGACTTGAGAGTAACTGTTTGCAGAGAAGGAAAAGTATTTGAACAAGAGTATAAAATAGGTATTCCGCAATATGCAGTGCGTGAAATAGGTACCACCGACACTTCAGGAACAACCGTAACTTTCAAACCAGACGCTAGTATTTTTTCTGTTACAGAATACAAATACGAAACTGTAGCTGGAAGATTAAGAGAATTGTCGTACTTGAATGCTGGTATAAAAGTACACCTTACAGACTTGCGTGAGCTTGACGAAAAAGGAACACCCGTAAACAGTGATATATTTTTCTCTGAAGGCGGATTGAGCGAATTTGTTTTGTACCTTGACTCTACCAGAGACCGTATCATAGAAGAACCTATTTATATGGAAGGTGACAAAAATGGCGTACCAGTTCAAGTAGCCATGATGTACAACACTTCCTATTCCGAAAATGTAGTTTCTTATGTAAACAATATCAACACCATTGAGGGCGGAACGCACGTAGCTGGTTTTAGAGGTGCTCTTACTCGTACCTTAAAAAACTATGCCGATAAGTCAGGAGCTTTAGATAAACTTAAGATTGACATTGTGGGCGACGACTTTAGAGAAGGACTTACGGCAGTAATTTCTGTAAAAGTAGCCGAACCACAGTTTGAAGGTCAAACCAAAACCAAATTGGGAAATGGTGAGGTTTCAGGTGCTGTATCAGCTGCAATGTCTGACATGCTAGAAGCTTGGCTTGAAGAACATCCAAAAGAAGCAAGACAAATTGTTGCTAAAGTAATATTGGCAGCTCAAGCCAGACACGCAGCTCGAAAGGCACGTGAAATGGTACAAAGAAAAACCGTCTTAGGTGGTAATTCTTTACCAGGGAAACTATCAGACTGCTCAGACAATGACCCTACCGTTTGCGAAATATACCTTGTAGAAGGGGACTCTGCTGGTGGAACTGCCAAGCAAGGAAGAAATCGTTCTTTTCAAGCTATTTTGCCACTAAGAGGTAAGATATTAAACGTTGAAAAAGCACAAGAGTACCGCATTTATGAAAGCGAAGAAATAAAAAATATGATCACCGCTTTAGGTGTGAGCTTTGGTAAAGATGGCGACGAAAGAGCTTTAAACATGGATAAACTTCGTTATCACAAAGTAATCATCATGACCGATGCTGACGTGGATGGTTCACACATCAGAACGTTGATTTTAACGTTTTTCTTCAGGTACATGAAAGATTTAATTGACAATGGTTATATCTATATAGCTCAACCACCTTTGTACCAAGTTAAAAAAGGACAACAAATGGAATATTGCTGGAACGAAACCCAAAGAGAGCAAGCAGTAAAAAGAATAGCTGGAAACGCTAAAGAAGATACTGTAGGCGTACAACGTTATAAAGGTTTGGGAGAAATGAACGCAGAGCAACTTTGGGAAACTACCATGAATCCAGACACTCGTTCTTTAAAACAAGTTTCTATAGAATCAGCAGCTGAAGCAGATCATTTATTCTCAATGCTCATGGGTGACGAAGTTCCTCCTAGAAGAGAGTTCATAGAGAAAAATGCAAAATATGCAAAAATTGATATTTAATTTTCTAAAAAGTAATTCAAAAAAAAAATCCCTCTTTGTTATAAAAGAGGGATTTTTTAGAATCCAAAGTAGAAATTTAAAAAACAAAAAAACAGTTAAATTAGCCCTGATATAGCCTTTTTTAGTGTAGTTTAATTTTAAGCTAAAATTCATTTTTTAAATTCAAATTTGAAGCATAAACGAATTCAAAAAATTCGAAAAAGACTTAATGAAGAGTAGAATTACAAATCATACCAACATTAGACCAATTATTTCTCGTTTCCTTCATTTTAAAACCTTAAATTTGCATTTCTATTCAAACATAAAAAAATTGCAGATAAAATGATTCATTTCTTCGGAAGCCAAAACTCCGCTGTTTTTGCAGTACAATCACTAGGCAAATTCTCTGATGAAGACATCCAAAAACTAATTTGGCTCTTCAATAGTCATTCTAAAAACGACTACACATGGTTTAATGATGAAAAAGCTATTTTAGAAGCTATTTTTGTTGGACCTCGTGCCGCAATGGTTACTCCATGGAGTACAAATGCCGTAGAAATCACTCAAAATATGGGCATTTCGGGCATCGTACGTATAGAAGAATTCAAGCAAGTATCGGAAGATTTCAAAGATTTCGACCCTATGCTTTCTCAAAAATACAATCAATTGCTTCAAAATATTTATACTATAAATGCACAACCCGAAGCTATTTTAGATATAGATGACATAGCCAGTTTCAACCAAAAAGAAGGTCTTTCTTTGAGTAATGAAGAAGTAGATTACTTAAACGATTTATCTACTAAAATTGGAAGAAAATTAACTGACTCTGAAGTGTTTGGTTTTTCACAGGTAAACTCAGAACATTGCCGTCATAAAATATTCAATGGTACTTTTGTAATTGATGGTGAAGAAAAAGAAAGTTCGCTTTTTAAACTAATCAAAAAAACATCTCAAGAAAACCCCAACGATATAGTATCGGCTTACAAAGACAATGTAGCTTTTATAAAAGGCCCCAAAGTCACACAATTTGCACCTTTAAGTGCAGATAAGCCCGATTTTTATGCCGAAAAAGAATTCGATTCAGTTATTTCTGTTAAAGCAGAAACCCACAATTTCCCCACCACAGTAGAGCCGTTCAACGGTGCAGCAACAGGAGCTGGAGGCGAAATTAGAGACAGGCTAGCTGGTGGACAAGGTTCGTTGCCATTGGCTGGCACGGCGGTATACATGACTTCCTATTCTAGACTTACCGAAAATCGCCCTTGGGAAGCAGGAATGACAGAAAGAAATTGGTTGTATCAAACCCCAATGGACATACTCATAAAGGCTTCCAACGGAGCTTCAGACTTTGGAAATAAGTTTGGACAACCTTTGATAACTGGCTCTGTTTTAACTTTTGAGCATGAAGAAGATGCACGCAAACTGGGTTTCGACAAAGTAATAATGTTGGCTGGTGGTGTAGGCTATGGAAAAGAAAGCCAAGCCATCAAACAAAAACCTAGCGTAGGCGATAAAGTAGTAATATTGGGTGGAGAAAACTACCGTATTGGCATGGGTGGTGCAGCTGTTTCTTCGGCTGATACTGGTGCATTAGGCTCTGGTATAGAGCTGAATGCCATCCAACGCTCAAATCCTGAAATGCAAAAACGTGCTGCAAATGCCATAAGAGGATTGGTAGAAAGCGACAACAATCCTATAGTTTCTATTCACGACCATGGTGCTGGCGGACACCTCAATTGTCTTTCAGAATTGGTTGAAGAAACAGGCGGACTCATAGATTTAGATAAATTACCCGTAGGAGACCCTACGCTTTCGGCTAAAGAAATAATAGGTAACGAGTCTCAAGAAAGAATGGGATTGGTTATTGGAGAAAAAAACATAGAAATTCTACAACGTATTGCCGAGAGAGAACGCTCACCTATGTACCAAGTAGGAGACATTACTGGTAGTCATCGTTTTACATTTCAGTCTCTAACTACTGGCGAAAAACCTATGGATTTTGCCATTGCTGATATGTTTGGAAGCTCACCCAAAATGGTAATGACAGACAGAACAGTTGATAGAAAATACGAAGATTTGGTATACGATGCCAACAAAATACATGATTATCTCAACCAAGTATTACAGCTAGAAGCCGTAGCTTGCAAAGACTGGCTTACCAACAAAGTAGATCGCTGTGTCGGCGGAAAAGTTGCCAAACAACAATGTGCAGGACCCTTACAACTACCTTTAAACAATGTAGGCGTAATGGCACTCGACTACAAAGGCAAAGAAGGAATAGCCACTTCAATAGGTCACTCTCCTATTGCATCGCTAATTGACCCAGCTGCTGGCTCAAAAACAGCTATCGCAGAAGCTTTATCGAATATCATTTTTGCACCATTAAAAGATGGACTAAAGTCGGTATCTTTATCTGCAAACTGGATGTGGGCTTGCAAAAATGAAGGTGAAGACGCTCGCTTATACCAAGCGGTAAAAGCTTGCTCTGACTTTGCTATTCAATTGGGAATAAACATTCCTACTGGCAAAGATTCGCTTTCAATGAAACAAAAATACCCCAACGATGAAGTAATAGCACCAGGTACTGTAATCATCTCAGCAGGAGCCAATTGCTCTGATATTACTAAAGTAATAGAGCCTGTTTTACAAAAAAATGGAGGTAATATTTATTATTTAAATCTATCACAAGATACTTTTAAACTTGGAGGTAGTTCATTGGGGCAAATTTTAAATAAATTAGGCAACGAAACTCCTTCAATAATCAATGCTGATTATTTCAAAACAGCGTTTAATGTATTCCAAGATTTAATAAAAGCTGGAAAAATACAAGCAGGACACGATATTGGAAGCGGAGGACTAATCACTACTTTACTAGAAATGTGTTTTGCCGATATAAACATTGGTGCAAAACTAGACTTAAGTTCTTTGGGTGAAAAAGATTTTGTAAAAACACTTTTCAACGAAAACATAGGTCTTGTATTTCAAGCAGATGCTTCTGTAGAAAGTATTTTCAAAGCAAATAACATTCAAATTTTCAATATTGGAAATGCGACTGAAAGCGATACTGTTTTTGTAAAACACAATGAAGCAGAAATTCAATTTAATGTTACCGACTGCAGAGATATTTGGTACAAAACGTCATTTTTATTAGATTCAAAACAGTCTAAAAATGGAATGGCTGCTGAGCGATATACCAACTACAAAGCTCAACCATTGCAATACACTTTCCCTGCTAATTTCGACGGAAAAAAACCTGCAATTGACGCTACAAAACCAAGACCAAAAGCGGCAGTAATTAGAGAAAAAGGAAGTAACTCTGAGCGTGAAATGGCAAATGCAATGTATTTAGCTGGTTTTGATGTGAAAGATGTCCACATGACAGACCTTATATCGGGTCGTGAAAACTTAGAAGACATTCAGTTTATAGGTGCGGTAGGTGGATTTTCAAATTCAGACGTACTGGGTTCTGCCAAAGGTTGGGCTGGTGCTTTCTTATACAACGAAAAAGCAAATACTGCTCTGAAAAATTTCTTCAAACGCAACAATACACTTTCTGTAGGTATATGCAACGGCTGTCAGCTTTGGATGGAACTTGGGCTTATCAACCCAGAACATGAAGTGCATGGCAAAATGCAACACAATACTTCTAACAAACACGAAAGTATTTTTACTTCTGTAACGATACAAAAAAACAACTCTGTGATGCTTTCTTCTTTAGAGGGTGCAACTTTGGGTGTTTGGGTTTCGCATGGTGAAGGAAAATTTCAACTCCCTTACTCGGAAGATAAATACCAAATTGTAGGTAAATATGGATACGAAAGCTATCCAGCTAATCCCAACGGGTCTGACTACAATACAGCAATGCTTTGCGATACAACGGGTCGCCATTTGGTAATGATGCCACACATAGAAAGATCTACTTTCCCGTGGAACTGGGCATATTATCCCAATGCACAACAAGACGAGGTAAGTCCTTGGCTTGAAGCGTTTGTCAATGCCAAAAAATGGATTGAAGAAAATCAATAAATCAAGAAAAAGGCGAATTGAAAATTCAAACTGGTTGGAAACAATACAATAAATCAAGAAAAAGGCGAATTGAAAATTCAAACTGGTTGGAAACAATACAATAAATCTACAAAAAGGCGAATTGAAAATTCAAACTGGTTGGAAACAATACAATAAATCAAGAAAAAGGCGAATTGAAAATTCAATTCGCCTTTTTGTAACCTCTAAACCCTAAAAATTATTAAACTTTATAATAAAATCATTAAAGTGGTGATTCTTCGATGCTTGAAATAAAATACTCTGTTTCTCCCATCCAAAAGAATTTTAGATATCTTTGTTTATAATGCAATTTTACTCTTTTACCCGAAACCATTGCATCTCCTATTTTTTTAATTATTTCTTTGTTGCCATCTTCTACTGTAAAAGACCAAATATTAGTAGATACATTTCCCACTTCACCCATAGCTCCTACATTGAGATCGCCTTCGTGAGTTTTAAAAACATAGCCTTTAGTAGAAAATTTTGAAACAGTACCTGCTCTGTCTCCTTCTGAATAATTGAATTTTGTAAGTAAAAATGTCAAAACTAAACCCAAAGAAATCAATACCAAAAAGAATATCAATATTCTTTTAAAAAATCTAAAGGTTTTTTGTTTTGCTGAAATTAAAGTATCGTTTATTGCCATGATAAATTGTTTGATAAAATATGTTTTTAACAAAAATATAAAAACTTTAAAGAAAACCTATACATTACTTTATTTACTTCTCATTGCCTCTACAGGATCGAGGTTTGCAGCCTTGTAAGCAGGCAAAATGCCAGCTAAAATACCTATAAACGAACAAATTCCTAATCCGATAAAAACATTTTTGGGATTTATATTCATTTGAAAATCACCAAATGATATAAATGTCAAAAGCCAAACCAAAAATATACCAATAAAACCACCTAATAAACACAAAAATACCGATTCAAATAAAAATTGACATAGTATAAAATAATTACTAGCTCCCAATGATTTTTGAATACCGATAATATTGATCCGCTCTGATACAGATACAAACATAATGTTGGCAATTCCTATCCCACCTACCAAGAGCGACAAACCTGTAATAATACTGCCACTCAGATACAAGGCAAAAAATATACCATCCAAAAAATCATTTAAACCGTCGGCTTTATTCACCGAAAAATCATTTTCTTCCATAGGCTTCAAACTATGCCTACTCCTCATAATAGCTATAATTTCACCTTCTAATGCCTTGAATTTCTGTGAATCGTCAGAACCTTTAATGGCAATATCGGCGTTGAAATTATCATCTGGAAAGGTTTTTTTCATACATACATACGGAATGTAAACCTGATAATCTGGCGAACCTCCTAAATCTATAGGGTCTTCTCCTTTATGTATTATTTCACCTATTACTTGATATTTATCTCCTTTTAGTTGGATATATTTACCTAGCGAATTTTCATTTGGAAACAATGAATTAGCTATTTCTGAGCCTATAATTATGACTTTTCTTCCTGCATCAGCTTCATTTGACACAAAAAATCTACCTTTTTTTAATGGTAAATCTGCTATCGAATTGTACTGAGAGCTACAACCTTGGAGCTTGGCTTTTATGCTATTTTTATTATTCTCTACCAACACTTCACCAATATTTTGAATAATTGCAATTGCTTGATGATTTTTAAGTTTTTTTTCTAGAAACTTAAAATCGTTATATTTTGTGGTTGGTCTATTGATATATTTCCACCATGGATAATCTTCTTTAAATTCCCATGGCCATTTTCCAAGATATAGCACATTGCTACCAAAACTATCGAGTTGTTTTCTGATATTTTTATCCAAAGAATCTACAGCAGTCAGTATGCAAACTATCGAAAATATTCCAATTGTAACACCCAACAATGATAGCAAGGTTCTGAATTTGTTTGAAAGTATAGAATGCCAAGCAAAAAGCATACTTTCAATGATTTGTTTGATGACAAAAAACATTAAGCGATTGGGGTTAAACAAAATATTTTTTCACTTTCTTCAAAAGTACTTTTGTAGGAATGGTTTTTATACCTTTCTGACTTTGCAAAAGTGATATTTTAGACATTGTGTTCCAGTGCCAAAAAAGGTCTTTGTAAGCTTTCCAAAGTTTAAAATTTGGATCATAAATATGAGCTGGCTCAGACCAAACACCATTAAGTTCAAGTATTTTAATATTTTTACCTTCATACAAATCGTCAATAGACTTCACTTTAAGGTCAAACCTGCCATAGTGAAACCCTCTTACTGTAGATGCAATTTTATCAAAAACTTGGTTTAATTGCTGATTTATCAAAAAATTATTATCTAAAAATGCTGTTCCCCTGCAATGATTTCCTATTGGTTCTAAAGTAAGGGTTTCATTTACAAGTGCCTGTCCACGCATCGTAATATTGGTTTTGGCAATCCCGTTATTTATCAGTCTCACTCCCTGCGTATTTTTTAATAAATTTAGAGCATCACCTTGAGTGGGTTGAGTTTTGATAGTGCGGGCATTCAATACTGAAATTGATGCTGGCGATTCCGTAACTTTTTCAGGTTTGCGAGAAGCTGAAACTACCACCTGCTCTAAATTTTGAATGTCGTCTGCTAAGATAATTTCATAAATTTCTTCGGCATTTTCTATTTTTATTTGTTTGTTTTCGTAACCAATAAAACTCACTTTTAGGGTAGCGGGGAGTTTTACATTGTTAATTAAGAATGTTCCGTCTGCCAATGTAGTTGTTCCCTGCGAAGCATTTACCGTAACGGAAGCTCCTACTAATGGTACTTTGCTTTTATCCAGAATTTTTCCTTTGATAGTAATTTGATAAAAAGCAGTTATAGTGGTTAGTACAAAAAAGAAAGTAAAGCAAAATTCACTCACTTTATTTGGGTAAATGTTTTTCATATTTTTTACAATTAATAATGAGATTGAATATTTTTCACAAAATTCTGTATTATTTCTATAATTAATATGAAACTATTTTTACTTTTGTTGATACAAATCGAACATATACTATGGATTCTCAGAAAAATATTATTAATTATGATGGCTTATATGGAGATGTAAACGGTAAATATTCGGCGGAATATATTTTCTTAGAATTAATCGCTACTCGCAGTCAAACCTTTGACTGGAATATCAAACCACATATCCATACGAATCTTTTTCAAGTCTTTATGGTTGAAAATGGACAAATTGACTTTCAGGATGCCACTCAAAATCATCAAGTTAAAGCTCCGTGTATTTTTTTAATTCCTCCTACTCATCTTCATGGATTAACCTATTCGACCAATGTCAGGGGATATAT
>JAGNSI010000149.1 GCA_017988135.1 Pseudarcicella sp. | reverse complement strand
GGCTTCGACTGGTAAAAAACTGCAAGCCATAGAAATGAATAAATGGGCTTGGACAAACAAACAACGTGACACCAAAGCAAAAATATTTATTAATGTTGATAGTGTAGGTATTCATGACTTTCAGTTCAGTATGCGAGAAGATGGGGGCGAAATAGATCGATTTTTTATCACAAATGACTCTACGCAACACCCAGCGTCGCTTATCAACAGCAATAGTCGCCCTAAAACTGTAAAAAATAAAAATTTAGTTACATTATTTGAAGAGCAAAATGGGGAATTAAAAATTGAAGCAGAAAATTGTTTATTCTCAAACGAATGGGAATTGAAAGATTCTGCAGAAACCAAATCTTTGAAATGGGCTGTAAAAGGGCAAGGAATAAAGGCAGGTAAAGGTATTTTAACTTATTTTTTTAAAATAACCACAGAAGGGAACTATCAGTTTGTTTTAAAATCAAAAATAGCTGACCCCAATAATCGCCCTGAAACTTTAGACCCAGATGGCAATGACATTTGGATGAAAATAAACGGAGGATTGCCCGTAAAAGAACAAGCAATTTTAAAAGAAGATTGGAACAAAATAGCGGTTTTGGGGCATCCTTCAGGTTGGACATTCAATACAAACTTAGATATTTTCAAAGAACATAATTCAAGCCCAGTAACACGCTTTTTTATTCCAGGAACATATACAATAAGTTTTTCGGGAAGATCTGAAGGTTACGAAATAGACTATTTTTTACTAAAAAAATACGATACAGACTTGATGAATAAAAACACAGAAGCATCAGATTTAACATTAAAAAACATAAAAAATAGTACACATAAATTAATAGAATTTTAACAAACAAAGTCTCATATATGAAGTTTCTCACAAAAACCAAAGTTACCATTGCTGCACTTGGGCTTGTATTTTCGAGTCATGCACAAAACCTTGCACCTACACCACCTATGGGTTGGAATAGTTATAACTGTTATGGTGCAGCTGTTACAGAAAGTGAAATCAAAGAAAATGCCGACTACATGGCAAAATACATGAAGTCTTCTGGCTGGCAATATGTAGTAGTAGACTTTTGCTGGTGGTATCCGCACCCTCCAGGAAGTACGCAGTCTAATCCTCCACAGTTCAAATTGAAAAGTGATGGCTCGCTTGTACCCTATTTTCAAATGGATGAATACGGCAGACTTTTACCAGATACTCGCCGTTTCCCATCTTCTGCAAACGGCAACGGATTCAAGCCATTGGCAGATTATATTCACTCATTGGGCTTAAAATTTGGTATTCACGTAATGAGAGGGATACCTCGCCAAGCCGCTTGGTACAAAACTAAAGTAATGGGTAAAGAAAAAATTACTGCCGACAACTTGGTAGATACCAACTCTGTTTGCCCTTGGCTAAATAATATGTGGGGAGCCAATATGAGCAAAGAAGGTAGCCAAGAATATTACAATTCTATTGCAAAATTATACGCTTCGTGGGGAGTAGATTTTATCAAAATGGACGACACAGACCTTAACGATAAATACCCATACCGTGATACGGAAGTAGAAGCTATGAGAAAAGCATTAGACCAATGTGGCAGACCTATAGTTTTGAGCCTTTCATTAAACATGAAATACCAAAATCGTGAACACGCTAAAGCAAATGCCGATATGTGGAGAATTTCACAAGATTTTTGGGATGCTTGGGAGCAAATAGAAGAACAATTTGAACTTTGCAACAAATGGGCTCATGTAAGTGGACCAAGCAATTGGCCAGATGCCGATATGCTTCAATTGGGGAAAATTGCCAAAAGAGGACCTGTAGGACAACCACGTTATAGTAAGTTTACAGAAGATGAACAACGCACACACGTTACGTTATGGTCGATATTCAGGTCTCCATTGATGATGGGTGGCAACTTGCCAGAAAATACCGAATTCACTAAAATGGTTTTGACAAATGAAGAAATTATAGCCGTAAATCAACAAGGATATGATGCAAAACAAGCTTCTAGAAAAGATGAAATAATCATTTGGACTTCAAAAGTGCCAAATTCTGATGACTTAAATGTTGCAGTTTTCAACATTGGAAAAGAAGCAAAAGATGTTGCAGTAAATTTTGCTGAGCTAGGAGTAAATCCAAAATTAAAAATAAAAGTAAGAGATCTTTGGGCTAAAGCTGATCTTGGAGAGTTCAAAGCCACTTTTTCACAAAAAATAAATAGCCACGGTTCGGCAATGTTTAGAATTTCTTTGCCAAAAAAGAAGTAATTTTATCCAGAAATAGATTTTAAATTAAAAATGGATGTTTTAATTAACATCTATTTTTTGTTTTTCAAATAAAATATAGATTTACAACCCCATGAAACTTGCACTAAAAGTATTTTTATTCGTTTTAATAGCAACAAATATTTTAGCCCAAAAAACAGCTATAAATGGCACTGTAAAAGCTATTTTAAACAATCAACCAATAGAATATGCGAATGTAAGTATCTGGAAAGATGAAAAAACACCCATCAACGGAACAGTAACCAACAAAGATGGTTTTTTCAAGTTAGAAAACATTACTGAAAAAAAAGTCACTTTAAAAATTACTTTTATAGGCTTCGAAACCTATTCAAAAGAAATAGAATTAGAGAAAACAACTAAAAATATAACTTTAGAAAATGTATTTTTAAAAGAAAATAACAAAAGTCTCAATGAAGTAACCGTAAAAGGCGAAAAAAATATATCATCGATTCAGATAGATAAACAAGTATTTTCTGCCAAACAATTCCAAACAGCCGCAAACGGAACAGCATTAGACTTGGTTCAAAAAACGTCTTCCATAACTTTAAACAACGAAGGAGAATTATCACTTAGAGGTAAAAAAGGTATTGTAATATTAATAAATGGAGTACCTTCTACCCGAAATCCAAGCGACGTACTTAGCCAATTGCCAGCTAATATTATCGAACAAATAGAAATAGTAACAACACCTGGTGCCAAATATGATGCAGATGGTGACGCTGGTGTAATCAATATCATAACCCAAAAAAATGTTGCATTAGGCTGGAGTGGTATTGCCAACATAATGTCGGGCGGTTTTGACCCATTAAGGTACAGCGGAGACATAACTCTCGAATACAGCCAACCTAAATATAGTTTCTTTGTAGGTGCAGATTATAGAAGATATGATATTTTAGGATATAGAATAGGTGAAGTAAGAACCATTTTTGAAGATATACTTACTTACTTGCCCTCGGTAGGCGAACGCAACTATAAAGACACGCAATACGCTCTAAGATCGGGTTTAAATTATAACTTAAGTAAAAACGACCAGCTAAACCTTACACTTTATACAGGAAAAAAACAAACCGATAGATTTGCAAATCTGCATTACAGAGAATTTACAAACATTAGCAATAATTTATTAGAAAACATATCAAACAGAGTCTCTGAAGACTTTTTCAACCAAAATACATTTGTTCGTTTTGGAAAATTCAGTACGGTAAGTTTAGATTATGCTCATACCTATTCAGGCAAAAGTAAACTAACAGCACTTGCATTATACGATTATTCTGTGCTAGGTGGTCCATTGAATAATTATGATACATTTGAAGGTACAGAAATTGTAAAACTTCACGAAAAAACAAACGAAAATAGCCCACTAACAGCTATAAGAATACAAGCCGACTATAGCCTGCCTTTGAAAGAAAAAAGCAAATTAGACATGGGTTATTCATTTAGAAACTTTGATCAAAGTGGTGATTTCAACTTTCAACAATTGAATAAAGCGACCAAACAATTTGAAAATAATCTCGAATTTACTGACAAACAACAAATGCAACAAGCCATTCATGCAATGTACCTGCAATATGGAAAAGAAATAAAATCTGTAGCATTAAACATTGGGCTTCGCTCTGAATACATGAACAGAAGTTTGACACACAACCAAGAAAAAAACAAAACTTACCGCTATGAAAAATTGCATCTATTCCCAAGCATTCAATCTTTGTGGACTATAAACAATACCCATAAGCTAAGACTAGCCTATTCAAGAAGAATAGACAGACCTGTTACAAAAGCATTGTCACCTTTCAAAAATCATCGTCACGCCGAAACCATTGAAATGGGAGATCCAGAATTAAGACCAGAGATTTCAGATGTTGTAGAATTGACAGTTTCAAAGGCATTCAAAAACATAAATATCAACGCTACATCCTATTATACACATGTTTCAGATAAAGTTTTTAGAGTAAATGACGTATATAGTCGTACAATAGTACTCAGAAACTACTCAAACGCAGGTAGTGCCGTGTCAAAAGGAATAGAACTAACAGCAGAAGTGAAAGTGAACAAATGGTGGAAGTTTTATGTGTCAGGAAATTTATTTAATTTCGATGTAAAAGGAGAGGCATTTGGCAAAAAAACAAACAACAATAGTTTAAATTTCAACTCAATAGCCAATACAAGCATAGACATATTGCCTAATTTAAGATTTCAATGGGATATAAATTATTTGGGTGCAACAGCTACAACACAAGGAAATGACTCAAAATTATGGATTTCAAATGCTGGTTTGAAATATAATTTCTTGAAAAATAAAGCAAATCTAGGACTAACATTAACAAATATTTTCGATTCAAATCGCCAACACATCACAACCAAATCGGATGATTTTTACAGTACAACCGAGTACATCAAATATGATCGAGTACTACAATTTAGCTTTGGCTATCGATTCAACGAAAAAACCACCAAAGCAAAAAATAATAAATCTGAATACGGAGAAAAAGAGTTTTAAAAAATTAATAATTTGCTCAAATACAGAAAGTTAAATTTTTGTATGAAATTACGCAAGTTAAAATATGTATGAATTAAAAATGGTTTAGAAGTTAAAAATTAAGTTTAAACCAAAGACGATTGTAAAATAAAATGGAAGACATATTATTTGAATTTATTTCAAAATACATATCCCTAACAGAAAATGAAAAAAATGCAATCATTTCTTTAGACATTTTCCATTCCTTTAAAAAAGGGACAATTTTGCTCAAAGAAGGACAAAAATCTAAAGATAGTTATTTTGTTTTAAAAGGGTGTATTCGTACTTATTATATCAAAGATGGAGAAGAAAAAACTACTGCTTTCTATACAGAAATGGAAGGTTTGACTCCTCCAAATGTATTGACTAAAACTCCTTCCGAATATTTTATAAATTGTCTTGAAGATTCAATACTTGTAATTTCAAACGCTGAAATGTCGGCAGAAGTGAACATTAAGTTTCCAAAATTTGACACAATGTGCAGATTATTATCTGAAGAATTATTAGCCAAGCATCAAATAGATTTTGATGAGTTTAAAACATCATCATCAGAAGAAAGATACAAAAACTTGCTACAGAAAAGACCAGAC
>JAGNSI010000043.1 GCA_017988135.1 Pseudarcicella sp. | reverse complement strand
TAATGCACCTTTGGGTATTTTACCTCCCAAATCAGTGAACTTTTTTGGGTTTTTCAAAAACTCTACTATTTCTTGTATTTCTTCTTTGGCTTCATCTAACCCAGCTACATCGTTGAAAGTAAGTTTAACCTGAGAATCACCATCAAAAAGTTTTGCTTTTGATCTGCCTATTTTGAATATTTGTCCACCTGGTCCGCCTTGTCCACCTCGTAGCATAAAGAAAATTCCTGCGAAAAGTAGCAATGTGATACCATAGTTAGAGAGAAAATCCTGAAACGTATTTCTTTCGCCAGTCGTAACCTCTATCATCTGATCTTCAGGGAATGCTTTTTGTTTTTCATCCAAATATTTAACAAAATTGTTTTGATCTGTTATTAATTTGTATTGAAAGTGAGGCAAATCTAGGTTGTTATTGCTCTTTTGGTTTTGAATAGATTTTTTGAAATAACTAGGTACAAACTCAGGTTTTAAAGTAATTTCAGCCATGCTACCATTCATGATGGTTATTTTTTTGATTTCATGATTGGCAATCATTTTTTGTAGCACTACTTGTTTCAGCTCAGGAAGATTTTTTTCGCTCCCCATAAAGTAAATACTCATCAAAGCTATCACTAACCCGACAATAAGCCAACCTTGCATGCCATTGCTACCAGTTGGTTTTTTGGGCATTTTAGGTAATAATGGTTTCTTTTCTTCCTTTTTGGTGTTGTTTTGAGAATTATTTTCTGACATTTTGCTATTTTAAAAAAATGATATCTGAGAATAAATTTTAAATTATTGGTAAATACATAATACTTAATCTTCAAAGCGGGTGATTTCGGCATCTCCCCAAAGGTCTTCTAGTCTATAAAAGCTTCTTTTGTCTTTTTTGAATACATGCACCACCACATCGTAGTAATCTACCAATATCCATTCTTTGTTTTCTTTTCCTTCAAAACTTCTTGGATGTGTTTGTGTTTTTTGCCAAACTTCTTTGTCTACAGATTCAGAGATAGCGTCGATTTGGGTGTCTGAGGTACCTGAACAAATGACAAAAAAATCAGTAAATGCGTTTTTTACATTTCTCATGTCAAGTAAAACTATATCTTGACCCTTCATTTCTTGCATTCCTTTTATTACTAGATTTGCTAAATTTTCAGAACTTATGTTTTCTGTTGCAACTTGTTTTTTTGCCATTCAAAATTAATGTTTAATGTTTTATGTAAAGAAACCAAAAATTTAATAATATTTGGATTTATTCTTTATTCAATCAATTGGTATATAAATTATATAAATTTACAAATTAATGTACAATATTCAACCCAAAACTTCTTTTTGTGGTAAAAACTTAAAGTACCTGCCAACTTGTCATTCTACTAACGACGAACTACTCAAAATGATTCATTCTTCGTCAAACTTTGTCATAGAGGGCGCTGTTATAGCCACAGATTTCCAAACCGCAGGAAGAGGGCAGAGGGGTAATACATGGGAGTCGAAGGCGGGTGAAAATATGATTTTTTCTATGGTTTTAAAACCAAATTTTCTACAACCTATGCAGCAATTTCAACTCAACATGGTTGTATCATTGGCATTGTACGATTTTTTGATTTTTTATGGAAATGAAGATATAAAAATAAAATGGCCAAACGATATGTATTTTCAAAATAAAAAAATTGCAGGAATACTTATCGAAAATGTATTGATGGGCAATTCTATAAATTATTCGGTAATAGGAGTGGGTTTAAATATCAATCAAACTCTTTTTCAGAATACTAATGCTACTTCACTGCGTTGCATAACTGGTCAGCCATTTGATTATTCGGTTCCAGAATTACTGTCAAAACTGCTCGAAAGTATCGAAAATAGATATTTGCAATTACAAAATGGATATGCACATTTGGTGAAATCAGATTATTTAAAGGCATTGTTTAGATTAAATATCTATTCTTTTTTTAAAGATTCTAATGGTGAATTTGAAGCAAAAATTACCGAAATAGACGAGTATGGTAGGTTAGTTGTTGAAACACAATTGGAAGAGCGAATCTATGATTTCAAAGAAATTCAGTTTGTTCTGTAAGTTTCTCGCTTTTAATAGTTTTAAACAAAAAATGTAAGCTTATATTTGCCTAGCATTACACATATTTTTATTGAATGAATTTTTCACGCTTTGTTTCAAGCCGTCTTCAAAATCCTGAAAATATTTCTTTTTCGGCAGTAGTAAACCGTATTGGTATTGGAAGCATTGCTTTGGGCTTGTCTTTGATGATTATCTCATTTGCAATACTTTTTGGGTTTAAAAATGCTATTAGGCAAAATATTTTCAGTCTTTCTTCACCGATAAAAGTTACTAAGTTTTCGGCAAATGAATCGGTTGAGCAAAATCCTATTTCTAAGAAATCGCCTTTGATACTTTCCAAAGATAAAATTTCAGGGATTCGAAATATTTCTTTTAGTGCTCACAAGGCAGGTATTTTAAAGACCACTAAAGAGATTTTGGGAGTAGTAATGCAAGGTGTAGACTCAAATTTTGATACTTTATCGTTTCAACATTGCATGGTAGAAGGAAGTTTTCCTGTGTTGAGTAATGATAGTATTTCAAAAGAAATCGTAATCAGTAGAAAAATTGCCAATAAATTACAGTTAAAGTTAAATGATAAACTGATTATTTATTTTTTGAACAGCCCAGAGCGTCCACGCAAACTCACGGTTAAGGGTGTTTATGAAACACATTTGGAAGAATATGATAATCAGGTAATTATAGGAGATTTAGGTTTAATACAAAAAATCAATGGTTGGGGTGCAGATTCTGTGGGAAGCTATGATATTTATCTGAAAGATTTTTCACAGTTGAACGAAGTCAAAAAACAAGTAACTTATTTTACGTCTATCGATATGAAAACTGAAACGGTGATAGAGCGTTTCAACGGGATATTCGATTGGCTAGCCATGTTGGATAAAAATATGCAAATATTTCTATTTTTGATATTTTTTGTAGCTTCTTTCAATATGATATCCATACTTTTAGTGATGATGTTGGAACGCACTTCTATGATAGGCTTGTTACAATCTTTAGGTGCTAATAATTGGCAAATTCGTCAGATTTTTTTGCATTTAGGCATTCAAATTTTAATTAAAGGAATCATTATTGGTAATGTAATAGGCTTACTTTTGTGTTTTTTGCAATATAAGTTTAAGCTTATTCAGCTCGCACCCGAAAGTTATTACATGTCTACAGTGCCTATTTTCTTTGATTGGTGGGTGATTTTTTTGATTAATATTTCTACATTTTTCATGGTTATGTTGGTTTTAATTATTCCTACCTATATAATTACCAAGATAGAACCGTCAAAAGCTATCGTGTTTAAAAAATAACAACACAATAATACAATGAGTACTTTTTTTTCGATTAGTCAAATTAGTAGATTGAAGTCTGAAATAGCATTAACCATCAATTTGGCGGTTCCTATTATGGTAAGCCAGTTGGGTTTGATGTTGATGGGGCTTGCAGACACTATTCAAGTCGGAAGAATGAAGCACGATGCTGTAGATAGCTTGGGGGCATCTGGCACAGCTAATGGTATTTATATTACGATTTCAATTATAGGATATATTACGCTACAAATGATAAGTCCTTTGATTGCTAAAGCTAAGTCTTCAAATCAATTTTCGGAATGTAAACAACTTTTATTCAGTAATATAAAGGTTTCTTTTTGGTTGTCTTTTGTGTGTATGGCATTGATAGGAATAGTAGCACTTTTGTATCCGTATTTAGGACAAACTATAGAAAATAAACGCTTTGCTTTACCTTATTTGTTTATAATTACTTTATCTATCATTCCGTCGTTTTTGTTTACTGCAGTAAAAGGTTTCACAGATGGATTTTCTGATACTAAAGCTTCGATGATAATCACTCTAGTAGCCCTGATTTTGAATGTAATCTTGAATGAATGTTTGATAAACGGATTGTTTTTCTTTCCCGAATTAGGTTTGAATGGTGCTGGCATTGCAACTTTTTTGTCGAGATGCTTCATGGCTTCAATGATGATTATTTATGTTCTTAAAAACAAAAACTATAAATCTATACTAGCTGAAAAAATTGCCCCATTATCATCCAAAAATTTTGCAGTTAGAAACCAACTTGCCATTAAAATGTTAAAAATGGGTTTGCCTAGTGGATTGCAAGGTTTTTTTGAAATTGCAGCTTTTTCATTTGCCGTTATCATGATGGGTTGGCTCGGCAATATTCAGCAAGCAGCGCATATTATTGCTATCAATATAGCAGCACTTACTTATATGGCTGCTACGGGCATTGGTGCAGCTGGAGGAATCAGAGTAGGTAATAGTATAGGTCTTAAAGACAGAAATTTGCAAACAGAATCTATACTTTCAAGTTTGTTTGTTTCTATTGTTTTTATGGGCACATGTGCTATTGTAATGTATTTTTTTAGAGACTATTTTGTGAGTTTTTATACCAAAGAAACTCAAGTTTTACTACTTTCGAGTTCATTGTTGGTTTGGGGGGCGGTTTTTCAGTTGTTTGATGGCTTGCAAGTGGTATGTTTGGGTTTGCTGAGAGGAATGCAAGATATGAAAATACCAACTTTGATAACCGTATTTTCATATTGGGGAATAGGTATACCTAGTGGGTATTTATTTGCATTTGTTTTTAGATTAGATGCAGTCGGTGTTTGGATAGGTCTTACACTCAGTTTAGTAGCATCATCTACTTTGTTAGGGTTGAGGTTGTTGTATTGCAATAAAAAATTGTAATATTTCGTTTTATATACTGGATTTTATTCGTAATTTTCCTATTAATATTTTAATATTGAAATATTTAAAACTTTTTATTTATTAAAAGTGTTATTGCATAGGCTACATATGTATAGACATATCACACTTTTTTAAAATCACATAAATTATTTTTTCAAAAAAATCTACATCATGAAAATTGAAGACGAGTTAAAGCAACAAAATTTTATTAACCCCCACAACAAAGCATTAGTCAATATTATTTTTACCAATAATTGGCTAATGAATGAGCAAAACAATTTGTTAAAGCCATTTGGTATTTCACCTCAACAATACAATGTATTGAGAATATTGCGTGGACAAAAAGCAACTCCATTGTCTATAAATACCATTAGTGAGCGTATGTTGGACAGAATGTCTAATGTATCGAGATTGGTAGACAAGTTATATCTTAGTAAGCTAGTAAGTAGAAAAGAGTCTAAAAAAGACCGTAGGTCTGTTGATGTAAAAATTACTCAAGTGGGCTTAGACTTGTTAAGTGAAATAGATGTTTTGCAAAATAAAATGACTGACAATCTCAAAAATATTTCTAATGAAGAAGCTACACTTTTGAGCGATTTGTTAGACAGAATAAGAACAAACTAAGAAAATATTTTATCAACTAATTTATAATTTCAAAAAAAACATGAAAAAAATTACAGTAATTCTTTCGGCATTAGCATTCATTTTGTGTTCATTTTTAAGTAATGCACAAGATGCAAAACCAAAAAGAACAAAGCTAGCAGTAGATGTTGCAAGTAGTAAAATCCATTGGTTGGCAAAAAAAATTGCAGGACAACATGAAGGAAATATTAGTTTAAAAAATGGTAGCTTGGCAATTAGTCCAAAAGGTAAATTAGTTGGAGGTTCTTTTACTATAGATATGAATAGTATAGTATGTACCGACATTGATAATGCAGAATACAACAAAAAATTTATAGGACATATCACAACTGGAGACTTTTTTGAAACTGATAAATTTCCAACTGCTGTGTTTGTAATAACAAAATTTGATGGCACAAATATCACTGGCAATCTTACTATGCACGGTGTTACCAAAGCAATCACTTTTCCAGCTAAAGTAACTGCTTCAAAAACAGCTGTAACTGCTACTGCAACTATTCCTGTAGATAGAACAGAATTTGGTGTAAAATATGGTTCGAAAAAATTCTTTGATTCTATAGGAGACAAAGCAATTGATGATGTATTTACATTAGATGTTACTTTGGTTTCTGCAAAATAGTTTAAACAGTTTTTTGAAAACAAATACCATAAAAAAGGTTGTCAAGTTTATTTTGACAACCTTTTTTTGTAGAAACCACTTTCTATTATTTCTGTGCTAAAATTTCTCTAGCATTTTCTATGACCGCTTGTGAAGGATTTTTTCCGCCTATCATCTCTGCAATTTCTGAAACACGCTGTTCATTGTCGAGTTTTTTAATGTTGGTGGTAGTTTTGTCTGATTTTTCGTCTTTATATACAAAGTAATGCTCGTTGCCTTGGGCGGCTATTTGATGTAAGTGAGTAATAGTAATCAACTGATGCTCTTTTGCCATTTCACGCATCATTTTGCCTATTTTAATAGATACTTCGCCAGATACACCAGTGTCTATTTCGTCGAAAATAATAGTTGGCAAAGCTCTTTTGCTGGCTAAAATATATTTAATAACTAGCATCAAACGGCTAAATTCTCCTCCCGAAGCCACATTTTTCAAAGATTGCAATTGCCCACCTTTATTGGCTGAAAAAAGAAAATTGATTGCATCAGAGCCAAATTCTGAAACGGTTGTCTCATTTATTTCGATGCAAAATTTGGCATTTGTCATCTGCAAGTCTTGTAATAAATCAGCTATTTGAGATTCTATATCTTTCAAAACAGCTTTTCTGCTTGTAGATAGTTGCTGGGCACAAAGTAAAAGATTTTCTTGGGCAATCGTTTTTGTTTGAAGGCTTTGTTCTAATAAGTGTTCAAAATTAGCTACACGATTTATCTTTTCGTCCAAATCATGCTGGATTTTCAATAATTCCGCTTCGGAGTTTACATGATGTTTTTGGAATAAAGCATATACTACGCCTACTCTTTCTCGTAAAAAATCTGCTTTATTGTTGTCTATCTCTAGTTTTTCTTCCTCAGACTCTACTTCATCTGCAATGTCTTTCAGTTCTATAATACAGCTTTCTAATCGATTTTTAAGCTCTAAATAGGCCGGGCTAAATTTGCTTATACTTTGCAGATTGGATAAAGCATTGCGAAGTTGAGCTATCACAGACTCTTCAGGGTGGTTGAAATACTCATTGGCAAAACTTAATTTTCGCTTCAATTCTTCTGCATTTTCCAATAAATTCAATTCCTGCTCGATACCTGACAATTGATTCGGTTGAATTTTTTCTTTAGAAAGTTCTTCAAATAAATAAAGATTGAAGTCGTACTCTTTTTTGTTTTCTTTTGCTTCCTCTAAAAGCAAGTCATAAGCTTTTTTCTTTTGCGAATATTCCTTAAATGCAGATTTGTATTTTTCGATTAACTTTTTGTTTTGGGCAAAAGCATCAATTATTTCTAGCTGAAAAGCATTACTCCCTAACAATAAAGTATCGTTTTGAGAGTGTACATCCATCAAATGAAAACTTATTTTTTTTAAAGTTTCAAGATTTACAGGTGTATCGTTTATAAATGCACGAGATTTTCCTTGCGGCGAAATTTCTCTTCTTACTATACAATGCTGGTCGTAATCTATGTCTTCTGCCTCAAAAATATCATTTAGTAAATGTTTTGAAAGGTCAAATTCGCCTTCAATTACACATTTTTCATTTTCATTAAATAACGATTTTGTATCAGCTCTGTTGCCCATCAGTAAGCCCAAAGCACCCAAAAGTACAGATTTTCCCGCACCAGTTTCGCCAGTAATGATGTTTAAACCTTTGTTTGGTTCGAAAATAAGATGATCAATCAATACGTAATTTTTGACTTGTAATCTTCTCAGCATATCTTTGTAGATGATTTTTTGAAAGAAAATCGAAATTAATCAAAAACGTTCGGAAACTGATTTTATATTTCTAATAAGCTTGATTTTTTTGCTGAAAAAACATTTCTAAAAGGTAGCTAATGCTCAATCAAACACATTTTTTTAACGATTTTGAACTATTTCTAAAGGTCAGAAATATTAGTTTTGAATTGGTGAAATACAAAGATTCTGATTGTATTTTTTATTTTTTAGAAAACAAAATTTATGTGTGTTTACGCTATCAAAATAGCCAAAATTTAAAAGAAATGCTGTTTGAAATGCGTGAAAACAACTTAAATGTTATGCTTATTAGGCAAAATACTTGGGAAGAAAACTCAGGAATTATAAAATCTAGGATATTGACTAAATTGGGTTTTTTTAAGAAAATAAATGCCAGGCATTGTGTTGTTAAAAGAATAGATAAGTTTGCTGAAAGTACATTTTTGAAAGAAAACCATTTACAAGGAAGTGTAAAAGCAAAATTTAAGTATGGTATGTTTTTGAAAACTGCCTATTGCGAAAAGTTTTTAGATTTAAAATCCTCAGAACCACAATTGGTAGCAGTTGCCAGTTTTAGTGCGGCTAGAATTATGAAAACAGGCGATAGGGCAGGCAATCGCTCTTTTGAGTGGATACGTTATGCATCTTTGCAAAGCTATATAGTGGTAGGAGGGATGGGGAAATTTTTGAATAATTTTGTAAAAGAACATCAGCCAGACGATATGATGACTTATGTCGACTTTGATTGGTCTGTTGGAGAAAGTTATCATCAATTAGGTTTCGAAAATGCAGGTTTTTTAGATCCTAAACCATCATTTATTGCCGATGATTTTGAGGAAAAATATACCAACTCAGGTAGTCTGAAACTGATAAAAACAATAAAAAAACATGAAATCATTGCCTAGATTGATAGTGCTTTTAGGACCAACAGCTTCAGGAAAAACAGCCTTAGCTGTGAGATTAGCAGCAAAATTGAATGCCGAAATTATCAGTGCAGACTCTCGACAAGTTTATAAAGGTATGGATATAGGTACAGGAAAAGATTTGTCTGAATATATTTTAGAAGGAAAGCCCATCAAGTACCATTTGATAGATAATTTAGAAGCAGGTGAGCAGTATACTGCTTTTTATTTTAAGCAAGATTTTTTTGAAATTTACAATCATCCAGATAATCTTCAAAAGACATTTATTTTGTGTGGAGGTACTGGAATGTATATCGAAGCATTATTGAAAAACTATGTTTTTGGGAAAAATCCTGATGACGAATCATTTCAAGAAAAAGATAATTTAGCCTATTTGACTGCTCAAAAAACTTTATCTAGTTCAGAATTTATTGTTTTTGGATTGAATCCGCCAGTTGAAATTCGTAGGAAAAAAATTACACAACGCCTGAAAGCAAGATTTCAGGAAGGAATGATAGAGGAAGTAAAAGCTTTAGTTGAAAAAGGAATAAGTTATGAAAAATTGATTTTTTATGGTTTAGAATATAAATTCATAGCTCATTTTTTGATGGGCGAGATTGACGAAAAAACATTGTTCGAAAAGTTGAATATAGCGATACATCAGTTTGCCAAACGCCAAATGACGTATTTTAGGCGTATGGAAAATGGTTTGACAATAAATTGGATTCCTGACGAACTAGATATGGCTGAAAAATTGCTTTTTATCGATAAAATATTTCACACTGAAGTGAAATAAAAACGCCCGAATATTTTTTATTCGAGCGTTTTTGTTGTGGTTGTGAGTGATACTAATGTTTGAAATGTCTTACACCAGTCATTACCATTGCAAGGTTGTTAGCATCGCAATAGTTGATAGAATCTTGGTCTTTAATAGAACCACCAGGTTGTACTACCGCTGTAATTCCTGCATTTCCTGCTATTTCTACGCAGTCTGGGAAAGGGAAAAAAGCATCTGATGCCATTACAGCACCATTGATATCAAAGCCAAATTCGGCAGCCTTTACAATGGCTTGTTTTAGAGCATCTACTCTAGAAGTTTGCCCAACGCCAGAAGCCAATAGTTGCCCTTCTTTCGCTAAAATAATTGTATTAGATTTGGTATGTTTACATATTTTTAATGCAAACTCCAAAGCTTTAAGTTCAGATGCTGACGGCGATTTTTGAGTTACTGTTTTAAAATCGGCTACAGTTTCAGTGGCTAAATCTTTATCTTGTTCCAACACGCCATTCAATAATGTTTTGAACATCATTTTTGAGGTGTTTACTGGTTTTCTTTTCAATAAAATTCTGTTTTTTCTGCTTTTTAAAACTTCTAACGCATCTTCTGTAAAGTCTGGTGCTATAAGTATTTCAAAAAACAGGGAATTCATTTCTTCTGCTGCAGATTTATCAACAATACCGTTTGTTGCCAATACTCCTCCAAAAGCTGAAATTGTGTCACATGCAAAAGCGTTTTTGTAAGCATCCAAAACTGTATTTGCCGAAGCTACTCCGCAGGCATTGGTATGTTTGATGATTACAAAAGAGGTTTCTTCAAATTCATCTAATAAAGTTAAGCAAGCATCTACATCAACTAAGTTGTTGTAAGATAATTCTTTGCCGTTTAATTTATCAAAAAGAGCGTTTATATCTCCATGAAAAGTAGCAGATTGGTGCGGATTTTCGCCATATCTTAATGCACTAGATTCTCCCTTGAAAGCATTTGCTTTGAATAAATCTTCTACACTACCTGCACTTTTTGCTGGGTTAAAAAATTGATGTATCGCAGTGTCGTAGCCAGACGAGACTCCAAAGCCAAGCATGGCAAATCTTTTGCGTTGATCTGCTGTGGTTTCGCAATTTTGCGAACTAAGCATTTCCAAAACTTCAGCATATTGATTTCTTGAAGAAACTATCAATACATCGTTGTAATTTTTGGCAGCTCCACGAATAAGAGAAATACCGCCAATGTCTATTTTTTCGATAATTTCATCGTAAGTACCTCCAGCTGATACGGTTTCCTCAAAAGGATATAAGTCTACAATTACTAAATCTATAGACGGTATTTCGTATTCTTGAGCTGTTTTTACATCATTTTCATTTTCTCTGCGGTACAATATACCTCCAAAAATCTTTGGATGAAGGGTTTTTACTCTACCTCCGAAAATTGAAGGGTAGCTAGTAAGGTCTTCAACCGCCGTAACAGGAATACCCATTTCTTCAATAAAAGATTGAGTGCCACCAGTTGAAAAGAGCTTTACACCATTTTTATGCAATTGCTCAACAATAGGAGCCAAACCATCTTTGTAAAATACCGAAATAAGGGCACTATTGATTTTTTTTGATAACATTTTCAATGAATTCTAGTTTTGTTTTTAATAAAGAAACAAATTTAAGGCGTTTTTGTATTATTTCAAGTATATATCATTATTTTAATTGATAATCGATGATTTTTTTTATATTTATAACTAATGATACCATAAGCTTTGTTAAATTTAAACCATGAAATGTAAGAAAAAATCGTTAAAAATAACTATTTCAAGATTTTTTTTAAACATTTGGTTCGTCATTTGTAATACATGTTATACAATCTGCTTAACGTCAGTTGAGTAGCAGTATACACCTTGGAAATTTATAAAAGTACAATTATGAGTAAAAGTATAGGAGCAGAAAAAATAAGAATTAATTCCCGAGAAGACAATAAAGGTTGGAAAAAGTGGGGTCCCTATTTGGCAGAAAGACAATGGGGAACTGTAAGGGAAGACTATTCTCATAATGGTGATGCCTGGAACGCCACCACCCACGAAATGGCTCGCTCTAAAGCTTATCGCTGGGGAGAAGATGGGATTGCAGGGATTTCGGATAACAAACAATTTTTATGTTTTTCACTCGCCTTGTGGAATCATAACGACCGAATATTGAAAGAACGTTTTTTTGGACTTACAGGAAACGAGTCTAATCATGGCGAAGATGTAAAAGAATTATACTATTACCTAGATTCTACCCCTACACACTCCTACATGAAAATGCTCTATAAATACCCAATAGCAGCATTTCCGTACGACAAGCTTATCAGCGAAAGCAGAAAACGAAACAGAGAGCAACCTGAGTACGAATTGATAGACACAGGTGTTTTTGATAAAAACGAATATTTTGATGTTTTTATAGAATATGCCAAAGCAGACGAGCAAGATGTTTTGATAAAAATTACAGCTCACAATCGTAGCAAAAAAGACGCTCCTTTGACATTTTTACCCACATTATGGTTTAGAAATACATGGTCTTGGGGATATGATAAATACAATTTCAAACCACATATGCAAGCTGTAGCTGCCAATCATGTAGCTGTAGACCATACTGTAGTGGGCAAAATGAACTTATATGCAGACAATGCCGATGAATTGCTTTTTTGTGAAAACGAAACAAATTATAAGAAAAACTACAATTTCGCTAATCCAACCCCTTATGTAAAAGACGGTATCAATAATTATATTGTAGACAAAGACAAATCGGGAATTAACCCTGCCAAGAAAGGCTCTAAAATGTCTGCTAAATTTAGTAAAATAGTAAAAGCAGGAGAAAGTGTAACTATAAAATTAAGATTGGTAGATCATACTATTTCTGAGCCATTTGGAGGGTTTGACGATATTTTTCAAAAACGTATCCGAGAAGCAGATTTGTTTTATCAAAATTTACAAAAAGACGTAGATGATAAAGAGCGTTTAAACCTACAAAGGCAAGCTTACGCTGGTATGCTTTGGAGTAAACAATGGTACTATTATAACGTAAATGAATGGATAAAAGGTGATCCTTCTATGCCACAGCCAGACCAATACCGTAAATATTCGAGAAATGCGGGTTGGCAACACATGTATGCTGCCAATATATTGTCTATGCCAGACAAATGGGAATATCCTTGGTTTGCAGCTTGGGATTTGGCTTTTCATACTATACCTTTAGCTCGGCTAGACCCTGCTTTTGCCAAAAGACAATTGGCGGTAGTGCTTCGAGAGTATTATATGCATCCTAATGGGCAAATTCCAGCTTACGAATGGTCTTTTTCAGACGTAAACCCGCCAGTGCACGCATGGGCTACATGGAAAGTTTATGAAATAGACAAAGAAATTAACGGCAAAGGAGATATAGTTTTTCTAGAAAGAATATTTCAAAAATTATTACTCAACTTTACATGGTGGGTAAACCTAAAAGACGAAGGCGGTAATAATATATTTGGAGGTGGATTTTTAGGAATGGATAATATCGGTGTTTTTGATCGCTCTGCTACCTTACCTACAGGTGGGCATCTAGAACAAGCAGACGGTACCGGTTGGATGGCTATGTATAGCCTCAATATGCTCAGAATAGCCTGCGAAATAGCATTGGAAAGACCTGTGTATCAGGATATGGCATCAAAATTCTTTGAACATTTTCTTCATATTGCAGGTGCATTACAAGATTTAGGTGGAGAAAAAGTAAATCTTTGGGACGAAGAAGATCAGTTTTATTATGACGCTTTACACAAAGGAGATGGTTCTACTATGCTCTTGAAAATCAGGTCTATGGTAGGTTTAATACCGCTTTTTGCAGTAGAGATTTTAACACCAGAAATGCTAGAAAAACTACCTGATTTCAAAAGAAGGGTAGAGTGGGTACTCAAAAACAGACCAGATTTAGGCAGTTTAATCTCAAGATGGTATGAACCCGGTAAAGGTGAAAATAGATTGTTGGCAATATTGAGAGGGCATCGCATGAAAATGTTGATGAAAAGAATGTTTGATACCAATGAGTTTTTGTCTGATTACGGAATACGCTCATTATCTAAATTTCATAAAGAAAATCCATACGAATTTAGGTTAAACAATGATGTTTTTTCGGTGGCTTACACACCTGCAGAATCTACAGGAAGTATGTTTGGTGGAAATTCTAATTGGAGAGGTCCTATTTGGATGCCTATGAACTATTTGCTGGTTGATTCGCTCATGAAGTTTTCGGAATATTATGGTAACAATTATGAAGTTGAATACCCTACTAATTCTGGAAATATGGTAAGTCTTAAGGAAGCTTCAACCTTGCTTTCAAATAGATTAATAAATATTTTTGTAAAAGATAACAAAGGTCAAAAACCTATGAATGGCGGAGATAAAAAGCAAAACGAAGATCCGTATTTTAAAGACTTGAATTTGTTTTATGAATATTTCGATGGCGACACTGGCAAAGGCTTAGGGGCTGCACATCAAACCGGATGGACTGGGCTTGTAGCAGAGCTGATACTCAGTACTTCTTTGGCAAATAAAAATAATGAAAACCCTGTACTTGTAAATCAGTTTTTATAATTAAGTACCATTTTAATTGATTTTTAACATTGAGATTTTAACATGTCTAAAACAGAAGATTTTAAAAATATCATTCAAAAAGGATATTCATTTTCAGGCGATTCTATAATACTTGGAGTCGCAAAATTTGAAGACACTCCTGTAGAAGATGCAATTGTAAAAATACCTTTAAAAACCATGAATAGGCATGGTTTAATTGCAGGTGCTACAGGAACTGGTAAAACTAAAAGTCTTCAAGTGCTAGCCGAAAACCTTAGTGAAGCATCTGTGCCAGTATTGTTGATGGATATCAAAGGCGATTTGAGTGGTATTGCAGCGAAAGGAGAAGAAAAAGATTTTATTTTAGAAAGAACTAATGCTGCGGGAATAAACTTTGTACCTACAGCATTTACTACCGAATTATTGACGCTAAGCCAAACTAAAGGCACGCAATTAAGGGCAACAGTTATAGAATTTGGACCTGTTTTGCTGGCTAAAGTTTTAGGTTTAAACGATACGCAAGAAGGAATCGTTGCCGCAATTTTCAAATATTGCGATGACAGGGCTTTGCCATTGCTTGATTTAAAAGATTTTATTACAGTTATACAACATTTGAGTGACGTAGGGAAAGACGATTTCGAGCTAAATTATGGCAAAATGTCTACTACCTCACTGGGAACTATCATGCGAAAGGTGATAGAATTACAGCAACAAGGTGCCGATGTTTTTTTTGGAGAAACATCATTTGATATTAATGATTTGATGCGTATAGACCACGAAGGTAAAGGCATTGTGTCTGTTTTGAGGGTAATGGAGTTGATGGACAGACCTAAACTGTTTTCAACTTTCATGCTCAGTTTATTGTCAGAGCTTTATGCAAAATTACCAGAAGAAGGAGATTTAGATCGTCCAAAGCTGGTGATTTTTATAGACGAAGCCCATTTGATATTTCAAGAAGCTAGTAAAGCTTTGTTGCAACAAATAGAAACGGTCATCAAACTGATTCGGTCTAAAGGAGTTGGGGTTTATTTTTGTACCCAAAATCCACAAGATATTCCCGCATCTGTGCTTGCACAGTTGGGCTTGAAGATACAACACGCCTTGAGAGCATTTACTGCAAACGACAGAAAAGCTATTAAAGAAGCCGCACAAAACTATCCTGAGACAGATTTTTATGACACCGAAACAGTACTTACTTCCATGGGAATAGGAGAGGCTTTGGTGACTTGTTTGAACGAAAAAGGTATTCCTACACCACTGGCAGTTACTTTTATGTGTCCTCCCAAAAGTAGAATGGATGTACTTTCAGAAAATGAATTGGATGATTTACTTTCAAAATCAAAAATTAGTAGCAAATACAATCAAGTAATAGACAGAGAAAGTGCGTATGAGATTTTAAACAAAAAAATCACAGGAGAAGAAGTGGTCTTGCAAGAAGAAAAAACTAGCAAATCTGAAAAGTCTACATTAGAAACCATACTCGAAAGCCCCATTACCAAACAAATAGGCAGAACCGCTGCTTCTATCATTACAAGAAGTATTTTAGGTGCTTTTGGTTTAGGCAAAACAAAAACTAAAGGTTGGTTTTGATGTTGGATGGTAGTTTTTTTTGATAAGAGAGTTTTTATTGTGTTTTTTTAAAATAATTAATGGCTTGAATTCAATGTTTTCACATGCATAACAATTCTTTATGTGTGTTTGTCTAAATTCATCAAATTCAGTTTTGTAACTGATGAAGCCTTCTTTTCTGACTTCAAAATTACCAAAGCAAAAAGCAATGGGTAAATCTAAAGGTGTATGAAACCAATCAATTTCTGATTTCTCTTTTAGAATAAAGTTTCCTTTTTTGTCAGTAAAAACAGAATCTGTTCTAGTTTCTATTGACTCTATCGAGCCAATTTCTTTATTATTTAATGAAATTTCTTCAATTCTGTAAACAATAGCATTTGCAATAGGATTTCCATTTTCATCAATAATTTTTCCTGATATTTTAGCTTCATAATAAACTTTATCCGGTCGAATGAAAAGCAGTAATATGAGAATTGTAATTATCGATAGAATTAATTTTGAATATTTTTTCATTGTTTAAATTTCTAACGAATACTATGTTTTTTAAAGAAACTCCAAATTATATCGTTGTTATTGAAAGCTTTTGAAGGTTCATCGCCCATTGCTGAACCTTTGTTTCCACCTGGCCAAGAATGACCGCCGTCTTCTGTAAGGTAGTAGTCAATTTCAAAATCTGAATTTCCACAAGCATTCCATTTGTAGTACGTAAACAACGCATTTTCTACTACTATTTTTTTATTTGAATTGCAAGTAGCTCTTTTGCTGATTACATCCAAACAAGAGTCTATGGGTGTATTGTACTGTTTGTTTATACTTGCAGAACCAATTCCGCCAGTAAAAGTTACATTATTGTCAAGCTTTGAATGTATATGAATTACAGGTACATTTCTTTCAGGATTGTAGGATTCTTGTAACTGAAAGTTTCCTGCATTAGGTGCAATAGCTGCTATTTTTGTAGATAATTCATTGGCGATTCTGTAGCAAAGCATAGCACCGTTTGAGTGACCTGTAGCATAAATTTTTGTTTTGTCAATCTTGTACTTGATTGGAATTGTTGCTATCATTTTGTCAACAAATGCAATATCGTCTTCATTGTTTTTTGCACAACAATTTCCTGCGTTCCAAGTTTTCAAATTCAACAAACCTTTTGGAGTTCCTTCTGGGTAAACTACTACAAAATTTTCTAAGTCTGCTTTATCACTTAATCCTGTTTGGTTTTCGATATTAGAAGCACTTCCTCCTCCACCATGAAATACCAAAACCAATGGTAAATCTTTGTTTAAAGTGTAATATTGCTTGGGAAGGTGTATCTTATAAGTACGCATGGCTTGTCCAACTTGAACTTTTTCTGTAATTTCAAACTCATCTTGGCTGACGATGTTTTCAACCTTGCCTACTTTTTTGCATTTTGAAGTACCTAAAAACATCCACGAAAATGCGAATATTAAATATGTTTTAGTACAGATTTTAGAATATAAGCCTTTCATGGAAATACTATTTGTTTATAATAAAAAAAACGGATTAAAGTATTCGAAATACATCTAATCCGTTTTAAATATAAGGTAATTTATTATAAAATAAACCTAGTTGATAAGAAATTAGATTCTTGATTTTCAACTATTTTATTGAAAATAGCTTTGTTTTCGGCAGTCTCTTTGGTGGCGACTATAGTTCTTATTGAAAAAGAACGTAAAGCTGCAGTAACAGAAAGAGTGCCTTCTGCAGAATCTTTTCTACCTGTAAATGGAAACGAATCTGGTCCACGTTGGCATTGTGAGTTTATGTTTACTCTAGATACTTGATTTACAGCTACATCCATAAGTCTTGATATTTCATTGACATCACGGCTAAAAATAGATACTTGTTGACCGTGTGAAGATTCTATCAAATAGTCTGTTGGTTCTTGAATATTGCTGTATGGAACCACAGGTACTACAGGACCAAACTGCTCTTCGTGCCATATTTTCATTTTGCTATTTACAGGATAAAGTAAAGCCGGAAATACCATAGATTTACTGCTTTCTCCGCCACCTTCGTTTACAACTTTTGCACCATGCAATTTGGCATCTTCAATGAGTTCTTTCAAATAAGCTGGCTTGTTTGGTTCAGGTAGTGGGGTTATGTTTACACCTTTTTCCCACATCATGCCTAACTTGAGCTTACTGATTTCTTCGCTCATTCTTTTGTTGAAAGCGTCTACAATAGATTCATGTACCCACATCATTTTTAGAGCAGTACATCTTTGTCCATTAAAAGAAAGTGAACCTAGCATACATTCTTTTACAGCCAGTTCCAAGTCGGCACTTTCTGTAACAATAGACGCATTTTTTGCATCTAGTCCCAATATCGCTCTTAACCTATTTACTTTTGGATGCAGTTTTTTTAATTTATCGGCAACTTTAGATGAACCTATCAGGGTTAAAACATCTATTTTCCCTGACTCCATCATGCTAGGTATCACAGAATTGCCTCTTCCATAAACGGTATTAATCACACCAGCTGGGAATGAAGATCTAAATGCTTCTAAAAGTGGATAATGCAATAATGTACCATGTTTTGGTGGTTTAAAACAAACGGTATTGCCCATGATTAGGGCAGGTATCAAAGTAGTAAACGTTTCGTTTAAAGGATAGTTGAAAGGTCCCATGCACAAAACAACGCCCAATGGCGAGCGACGAACTTGACCAATAATGCCTTCTTCGATCATAAAACGAGAAGAGGTGCGGTCAATGTCTTTAAGCGCACCAATAGTATCATATATATATTGTACCGTTCTGTCAAATTCTTTTTGAGAATCTCCAAGTGATTTTCCGATTTCCCACATCAATAGCTTTACCACTTCGTCACGCTTTGCAATCATTTTTTGTGTAAACTTTTCTACACATTCTATTCTTTGCGCTACTGACATAGAAGGCCATTCGCCACGACCATTGTCGTAAGCTTTTACAGCTGCGTACAATACCTCCATCGCATCTGGAGCATCAGTGATTGGGTATGAACCAATGCGTTTTTGCTCCAATCCT
>JAGNSI010000042.1:12163-18659 GCA_017988135.1 Pseudarcicella sp. | reverse complement strand
AATGCCAAAATACAACTTGCCAAGAAAAGAGCTAGAGGATACCGAAATATTGATAATCTCATCAACATGACTTACTTTATTGCAGGTAAACTTAAATTTGATTACCCACAATATTCAACATAGACCCTTTATTATTTATTAAATTATAATTTTTAAACTATCGAAATTATAGATTTAATTGAAATAAATCAAGTATTTTTTTGTTGAAATACTGTTTTATTTCGGAGTAAAATAAGTGTTAGAATGTAGATTTTGAGATAAAAAAAAATAAAAATTAGACCCAATCCATTACGCTTAAAATCAAAAGAATTTTGTTTGTCTTTTTATGAAACATAATCAATCTAAACACTTTGAATAGCCGTAAGCTTATATTCTGAATAATCCATTGAAATAGCGTGATTTGTTGTGAAAAAATGAGTATTTTTGTAGCTTTTTAGGTTCAAAATTGAAATGAAACAGTTTTTTATTACAATTCTGAAATAATTTTACACTAATAATATTACCATTTTTACAACATGCAAAAGCCAGCCATCAGAGAAGTATTACAGCAAAGAATATTAGTATTGGACGGAGCCATGGGTTCTTTGATACAAGAATACAAACTGAGCGATGCAGACTACAGAGGCGAAAAATTCAAAGATTTTCCCCATGAAGTAAAAGGCAACAACGATATGCTTTCGATAACCAAACCATCGGTTATCAAAGAAATACACGCAAAATATTTTGAAGCAGGAGCAGATATTGCCGAAACCAATACTTTTTCGGGTACAAGCATTGCAATGGCAGACTACCACATGGAAAACTATGTGTACGAGCTCAACTATGAGTCTGCCAAAATTGCCCGTGAAGTAGCCGACGAGTTTACAGCTAAAAATCCCGATAAACCCCGTTACGTTTCGGGCTCTATAGGGCCAACCAATCGTACACTTTCGCTTTCGCCAGATGTAAATGATCCAGGTTTTAGGGCTGTTAGTTTCGATGAATTGGTAGACGCTTATTACGAACAAATACAAGGATTAGTAGACGGTGGTGCAGACGTATTATTGGTAGAAACTATTTTTGATACACTCAATGCCAAAGCAGCACTTTATGCCATAGATTTATATGAAAAAGACAGGGACAATGATTGCATAAGACCATTAGCCAGTAGTTCTATTCCGCAAAATCAAGTATCACATGCACCATTGAAGCTGAAAAATGCCAAAATACCAGTGATGGTTTCTGGAACCATCACAGACGCATCTGGGCGTACACTTTCTGGGCAAACTACCGAAGCTTTTTTGGCTTCAGTATCGCATATAGATTTATTATCGGTAGGGTTAAACTGTGCTTTAGGAGCAGACTTGATGCGTCCTTACGTTCAGATTTTAGCAACAAATGCACCATTTATGGTGTCTGCACACCCAAATGCAGGTCTGCCCAACGAAATGGGGGAATACGACCAATCTCCAGCAGAAATGGCCGTTATTGTAGAAGATTTTTTACAACACGGCTTTATGAATATCATTGGAGGTTGCTGCGGAACCACACCTGCACACATCAAAGCCATAGCAGATGTTGCAGCTAAATATTCACCAAGAAAATTACCCGAAATACATCACAATCAGATACTTTCAGGGCTAGAACCATTGGTGATAAAAGAAGATTCTGTATTTGTAAATATTGGCGAAAGATGTAATGTTACTGGTTCTAAAAAATTTGCTAGGCTAGTAAGAGAAGGTAATTACGATGCCGCTATAGATGTAGCACGTGAGCAAGTAGATGGCGGTGCACAAGTAATAGACGTAAATCTTGACGAAGGTATGATAGATGGCGTAGCGGCTATGAAAACGTACTTGAATCTATTGATGGCAGAGCCAGATATTGCCAAGTTGCCTATCATGATAGATTCGTCTAAATGGGAAGTAATAGAAGCAGGTTTGAAATGTGTTCAAGGAAAATCTATTGTAAATTCAATATCGCTTAAAGAAGGCGAAGAAAAGTTTATAGAATCGGCTACCAAAGTCAAAAGATATGGTGCAAGTGCCGTAGTAATGGCTTTTGACGAAGTTGGACAAGCAGACTCTTACCAAAGAAGAATAGAAATTTGCAAAAGGGCATACGATATATTGGTAGACAAAGTAGGTTTTCCTGCTCAAGACATAATTTTTGACCCAAACATTCTTACAGTAGCTACTGGTTTAGAAGAACACAACAATTATGCAGTAGATTTCATAAATGCCACAAGGTGGATAAAAGAAAACCTGCCACATGCCAAGGTGTCGGGTGGTGTGTCTAACATATCTTTTTCTTTTAGAGGAAACGAGCCCGTACGAGAAGCCATGCATACCGTCTTTTTGTATCATGCCATCAAGGCAGGTATGGATATGGGTATTGTAAATGCTTCTCAATTAGGCGTATACAGTGATATTCCATTAGATTTGTTAGAGCTTTGCGAAGATGTTCTCTTAAATAGAAGAGATGATAGCACAGAAAGATTGGTAAATTTTGCTGAAACTGTAAAACTAAAAGGGAAAGAACAAGTAGTAGATAATGCTTGGCGAGACGAACCCGTAGAAAAACGTTTGGCACATGCACTCATCAAAGGTCTTACCGAATTTATAGACCAAGACGTAGAAGAAGCCAGAGCAAAAGCCGAAAAACCATTACACGTCATAGAAGGGCCACTTATGGACGGCATGAACATAGTAGGGGACCTTTTTGGGGAAGGAAAAATGTTTTTACCCCAAGTAGTAAAATCTGCTCGTGTTATGAAAAAAGCTGTAGCTTATCTTTTGCCATTTATAGAAGCAGAAAAAACTAGCGGCGAAAACTCAAGCGCAGGCAAAATACTTTTAGCTACCGTAAAAGGCGATGTACACGATATCGGTAAAAATATAGTGGGCGTAGTGCTGGGTTGTAACAATTACGAAATTATAGACCTTGGCGTAATGGTACCAACTGCCAAAATATTAGAAGAAGCCATTAAGCACAAAGTAGACATTATAGGTCTTTCGGGCTTGATAACCCCATCGCTCGACGAAATGGTGGGTGTGGCAAAAGAAATGGAACGACAAGGGTTTACTTTACCATTACTTATAGGTGGTGCTACCACTTCACGTATTCACACTGCGGTAAAAATAGATCCACATTATTCTGGCCCTGTTATCCATGTTTTAGATGCCTCTAAAAGTGTACCTGTAGCAGGTAAGCTTATGCAAAGCCAACAAACTAGCAAAGAAATATTTGACGATATAAAAGCCCAATACGCTCAAATGAGAGTAGAACATGCCAGTCGTCAAAAAGATAAAAATTATATAAGTATAGAAAAAGCCCGTGAAAATAAAGACAAAATAGATTGGACAGGCTTCAAAGCGAAGCAACCTACTTTTTTGGGTAATAAATATTTTATGGATTATGATTTGGCAGAAATAGCTCGGTATATAGACTGGACGCCATTTTTCTCTACCTGGCAACTATCGGGCAAATATCCTAAAATATTCGACAACGAAATAGTAGGAAAAGAAGCCAAAAAATTATTTGATGACGCTCAAGCTTTACTTAAAGAGGTAATCGATAATAAACTTCTTACCGCAAGAGCTGTGATAGGTTTTTACCCTGCCAACTCTTTCGACGACGATATTTTGTTGCACGATTTTGAAACTATCAACAAAGAAACTCCTTGCGAAAGACATGGTGCACACGTCAGTACTAGCTACACTATAAATTTTGAAGAGCTAAAAGCACTTTCGCAAGAAAAAAGAATGATACTGCACAACCTACGTCAACAAGGTCAAAAAGCATCTACTTTGCCAAATCTTTGTTTGAGTGATTATATAGCTCCGCTTAGCACAGGCGAATCAGATTTTATAGGAGCTTTTGCCGTAACAGCAGGAATAGGTATTGAACCATTGGTAGAGAAATTCGAAAAAGACCACGATGACTATAATTCTATCATGATAAAAGCCATAGCTGACAGGTTGGCAGAAGCATTTGCAGAGCTAATGCACCTCAAGGTAAGGACGCAATACTGGGCATATTCGCAAGAATCTGTATTGACAACCGAAGAGTTAATAGCCGAAAAATATGAAGGTATACGTCCAGCGCCAGGCTACCCAGCTTGCCCCGACCATACCGAAAAAGCAAATTTATTCAAGCTTTTAGATGCCGAAGCACAAGTAGGAATCCAACTCACTGAAAGTTATGCCATGTATCCAGCAAGCTCAGTAAGTGGATATTACTTTTCGCATCCACAGTCTAAATACTTTGGTTTGGGTAAAATAGCCAAAGACCAAGTAGTAGATTACGCCCAAAGAACAGGTATGACTTTAGAAGAAACCGAAAAATGGCTCAGCCCAGTGTTGAATTATGATTAAGATAGCGTATTGATGAATTAAATTCCTATACAATAGTCGTTTATTTGCCGTCATTTTGTTGTTAAGTATCACATATTTACACATTTTATTTTAATTTTGAATGTCAATTAAACGTTATAAATGTGAATGAACTAGTTGCAAAAAGCATTACAAAAAATAAATTTGGACAATATTTTACTCCAGAAATAATTGCTGATTTTATGATTGAAATGGCAGATGTTCCTAAGGATGCAAGTATTTTAGAGCCATCTTGTGGTGAAGGTGTCTTTTTGAAGCTACTACACAACAAAGGGTTTTGTAATTTAACAGCTTTTGAAATTGACGAAGAATTAGCACATGAATATTTAAATGTTCGATACGAAAGTTTTGTGTCAGCAAAAATTTCTACAAAATTTGATTTAATAATAGGTAATCCACCTTATATACGTTGGAAAAATTTAGAAGAAGATTTAAAACAAGAATTAGCTATAAGTCCAATTTGGAATAAATATTTCAATAGTCTTTGCGATTATTTGTATATTTTTATTCTTAAATCTGTAGAATTATTGAAAGAAAACGGACAACTTATTTTTATATGTCCTGAATATTGGATGAATACAACTCATTCAATCTCACTTCGAAACTATATGGTTGCCAATGGGTATTTTGAGGAAATTTATCATTTTAATGAAACACCAATTTTTAATAAAGTATCTGTTTCTATTGTTATTTTTAAGTTTGTAAAAAGTAAAAAGAGATCAAGTAAAATAAAAGTAGCTAAATTTTATGCCAATCAAAAGTTGACTCCTGAAACGCTTCATAACCTAAAATTTAAAGTTGAACAAAAAGATGCTGAATATTTGGAAGTAACTCAATTTAAAACCAACGAAAGGTGGCTTTTGCAGTCAGATGAAGTACGAGAGGAGTTACGTGTTTTAGAATATAATTGTTTAAAGAAAAATCAAAACATATTGCTCTCTTTGTTTAACGAACAAAAACAAGAGTTTCATACAATTGGAGAATTTTGCAATATTGGTAATGGCTTGGTAAGTGGTTTGGACAAAGCATTTCAAGCAAGCAGTATTCCTTACAATGGGGATGATTTTACTGAAAATGAAATAAAAGCAACGCTGAATGTTGTAAAAGCAAAAGATTTGAGACCATTTTTTGCACAAAGTATTACAAAATATATTTTTATTAATCAAGAGATTGAAGAAGATATGTTTTCAGTCAAATACCCCAATTATTTTAATCATTTTCAGAAGTACAAAGATGATTTAGGTAAAAGATACCAGTATAATAGAAAAATAAATTACTGGGAATGGGTGTTTTTAAGGAATTTTAGTCTTTTTAATAGTCAAGAACAAAGAATATTTGTACCATGTAAAGAGCGGATTTCAAATAAAAAACATTTTCGATTTGCACTAGTTGATACAGGCGTTTTTCCAACACAAGATGTTACCGCAATTTTTAAAAAAAATCATGTTAAAGAAAGTATTGAGTACTTTTTAGCTTATTTGAATAATCCAATTGTTTTTGATTGGTTGAAGTGCAACGGGATAGTAAAAGGTAATATTGTTGAATTTTCTGAAAAGCCAATTTCTAGTATACCATTCAGAGCTATTGACTGGTCTAACGAAAATGAAGTTGCATTGCATGATAGTATACAAAAATCAACAAAACAATATCTTAATACAAAGCAGGAAGATATTTTAGGCAATATTAACGAACTATTTAATGAACTTTTTAGTCTTAATAAATGAACGTAAATTATATAGAATTAATTAAAAAAATTAGAGGAGCATTTGTATCTAAGCCAATTTCAGGTAGTTTATCGGGACATGCAGCTGGCGAGCCATTTGACAAGCACGTTTATAACGAAATTAAAAAGCAATTTCCCGAAAATACATTTCGTCAATACGAATTCTTGAATGATTTATATACGCAAAATTCAGATATCATAGGTTACGAAGCAAGGGAGAAATTGTTTAAATCACCTTCTGTACATTTTTTGTTGGCAAGAGGTAAAGAAGTAACAAATAAATGGAGCAGTGAAAACCTTTTTGATGAAAAACAAAACGATACAGCAGATATTTTGGTTGTAAAAAATGATTTTTATGAAATAATTGACATAAAAACTAGAAACTTATCAAAATCGGCTC
>JAGNSI010000042.1:0-12063 GCA_017988135.1 Pseudarcicella sp. | reverse complement strand
ACAAATAAATGGAGCAGTGAAAACCTTTTTGATGAAAAACAAAACGATACAGCAGATATTTTGGTTGTAAAAAATGATTTTTATGAAATAATTGACATAAAAACTAGAAACTTATCAAAATCGGCTCAAGCTCCCAATATTATTTCAGCTTATAAGCTAGCTCAAGTTTGTGCTAAAATGATTGATAATAAAGAGTTTGATAATTTTTCAATTAATTATTTTGAAATAGATTGGGTGCTAGATGATGGTAAATTAGTTTGTAAAGAAGCTTATTTTGCGTCATTGTTTATGAGTAATCCTGATAGTCTTTATATTAATTGGGCAGCAGCAATGCAAGTTCAATTCCATGTGTGCGACTTAAATCAAGACTTTAAGGGGAGTAGAGAAGATTGGGCTCTTGCCTATTTGAATCATTTTGTGGTACAAGCAAAAAAAAGAGCAAACGATATGATTGTTAAATTTGTAAAGCCATTTGAAAAATACATTAAATAACGCATAGTTGAGGAATATTTTAGTCAATTTTCTAGTATAAATATCGTTTGATAGAAAATTAAATTTCTATTCACATATCATAAATCTGATTTTAATTTAAAGATGAATAAACAAATAAACTAAACTCGTCTAAAATTATGAATAAACATTTTTTATATTTCTTTATAATAGTAGCTTTTTTTTCTTGTAAAACGAGTCAAAACAAAGGAAGTCAAACAGGTAGTAGTCAATCTGTTTCAAGTGATAGTCCCAAGCCACCATCCGAAATTTATCTTTACAAAAACAAAATGCTAGAAAAGAAAATATCCACTATAGCAATCCCTTTTGAGATAAGTAAAAATGCCGTAGAAAAACAAATAAACGCTAACTTGAAAGACCTTATTTTTGAAGATAACAGTCTGGAAGATAATAATTTAGATAACTTTATGTGTAAAGTTTGGAAACGAGAAAATATATCTGTAAGTCTCGTAGATCAAGCTTTTCAATTTGATGTACCCTTGAAAATTTGGGTAAAAGCTGGCTATAAAGTCTTTGGGATGAACATAGCACCTAAAGAAATTGAGTTTGATATGAATGTAATTTTCAGCTCAAAGTTTACAATATTGCCCGATTGGTCAGCAGAAGTGCACAGTCAATTTATACGTTACGACTGGGTTAAAAAACCAACCCTCAAGCTCGGAGCAATTGAGTTGCCTATTACCTCTTTTGTAGAAAAAGCACTCAATTCCAAACAAGAAACTATACTTCATGCCCTAGACCAGTCTATAAAGAAAAATATAGAAATCAAAAAACACGTTTTGCAGGCATGGAATAGCATTGCAGAGCCACGATTGTTGTCCGAAAAATACAAAACATGGTTGAAAATAACACCTTTAGAGCTGATGATGTCACCCATTGTTGCAAGCAAAGAAACCATCACTTCAGCTATAGGTTTGCAAGTAGTTACAGAAACCATTACTGGAGCTAAACCTACAGTATTACCAGTAACAAATATCCCCAATCTCAAAAATGTAACCACTATTTCAGATAATTTTGATGTTGCTATTATATCCGAAATTCCCATAAAAGAAGCTACCAAGTTGGCTACAGATACATTGGTTGGGCAAAATTTTTCATTCAAAGATGGTAAATACAATGTTCAAATTACAGATATTGATATTTATGGAGACAAAGAAAGGTTGATAATAAAAACGGGTTTAAAAGGTAGTGTAAACGGGAAAATGTATTTCAAAGGCATACCCACTTATGATCCTATAGCCAGAAATATTTATTTGAAAGATTTTGATTATGAGCTAGATACCAAAAGTTTTTTAGTTAAAACGGCGAGTTGGATCTTTCAAGGAAAGCTAGCTAAAAATATGCAAGAATCAATGATTTTTCCTATAGGCGGGCAAATAGATGATATTAAAAAACAAATTCAAACACAACTTACCAATAACAAAATCAGCACAGGAGCTGTTTTGACGGGAAATCTTTTAGACCTAGTGCCAGATAAAGTGTATATGACACCCAATCAGATTATAGCAGTTATCAATGCAAAAGGTAAGTTGAAACTAAAGATAGACTGATTTTGACCTTAAAAACAAAATGAGTACTTTTGCAAAAGAAAATAAGCCGTCTTATCGCTCATGTTGTTAAACAATATGAGAGGAAAGTCCGAACAACAAAGAGCAACATGCTTCCTAACGGGAAGACACCGCAAGGGCGACCAAACGGTGCTAGCAAGTGCCACAGAAAATTACCGCCAAACACGTTTTGGTAAGGGTGAAAAGGTAGAGTAAGAGCCTACCGCTTGCTTGGTGACAAGCAAGGCATAGGTAAACCTCATGTGTTGAAAGACCAAATAGGCTGGCTACTCTTCGGAGCAAAAGGCTGCTCGCTTGAGCCAGTGGGTAGGTTGATAGAGGCAGTAGGTGACTACTGTTCGAGATAAATGATAAGAATAAAATTCACTTAGGTGGCGTTTTATACAGAATTCGGCTTATAGGCTTATTTTCTTTTTATTTTGATAAAAATCTGCAGATTTATCAAACAAAAATACTTATCTTTGCATTCAATTTTAAAAATTAACCATAATTGAAGGACGGGTTCCTTCTTCAACAAAACAGAAAATGGCTGTAAAAATCAGATTAGCACGTCGTGGACGTAAAAAATTAGCTCTTTACGATGTAGTAGTTTCAGACGCAAGAGCACCACGTGACGGTAAATTTATCGAAAAATTGGGTACTTACAACCCAAACACTGTACCAGCTACAGTATTGGTAAATGACGAAAAAGCATTACAATGGATTCTTAACGGAGCTCAACCAACAGATACTGTAAGAATATTGTTGTCTGAAAGAGGTATATTGTTGAAAAAACACTTACAAATAGGTGTAAACAAAGGTGCTATTACACAAGAATCTGCGGAAGCTAAATTCAATACTTGGAAATCAGACAAAGACGCTAAAGTATTGGGTAAATCAGATGCTTTAACATCTAAAAAAGATGCAGATAAAAAATCTAAATTAGAAGCTGAAACTAAAATATCTCAAGCAAGAGCAGAAGCTATAGCTAAGAAAAATATAGTAGAAGAGCCAGTTGCAGAAGTTGAAGAAACAGAAGCTGTAGCTGAAGCACCACAAGTAGAAGAAGCACCAAGCACAGAAACTGCTGCTGAGTAATTCTTTTAATTTTATATTAAAAAAAATGATACATTTTGTAAAAAATTGTATCATTTTTTTTTGTTTTGAAATATTAAGAAATAGTATGTTTGAATAAACATATTTTATAATAAATACATACAATAGATGAAAAAATCTGACTGTTATGAATTAGGTAAGATTACCAAAACACATGGGCTAAAAGGCGAAGTGAATTTTTTGCTTGATGTTGATGATGTGAATGAATACGAAGAAATGGATAGCGTTTTTTTGGAAATAAACGGAGAATTGATACCTTTTTTTATAGACAAAATCAATATTTTACCCAACCAAACTATCGTAAAATTTGAAGATATAGATACTTTCGACAAAGCAAAAGCATTGGTAGGAGCCAGCTTATATTTGCCTTTGGAAGTTTTACCTGATTTAGATGAAGATCAATTTTATTACCACGAAATAGTTGGTTATCAGGTGGTTGATTTGAAATTAGGTGCTTTGGGTATAGTAGATACCGTTTACTCTATGCAAGTGCAAGATTTGATTTCGATGATTTACAAAGAAAAAGAAGTATTGATTCCTATAAATGATGCTATAGTTTTGAACACCGATAAAGAACAAAAAATAGTGAATGTCGATTTGCCAGATGGATTGGTAGATTTGTATCTAAACGAAGACTAAAAATGAGAATAGATATAATTTCTGTAGTGCCCCGTTTACTGGAAAGTTTTTTTACACATTCTATACTCAAAAGAGCCCAAGAAGCTGGCTGTGCTGAGGTGGTTTTGCATGATATTAGAGACTATTCGGTGCATAAACAAAAGCAAGTAGACGATTATTCTTTTGGCGGAGGTGCTGGAATGGTATTGGGTATAGACGCTATTGCCCGTTGTATTAGGCATTTACAGAGCGAGCGTGATTACTCAGAAGTTATATTTTTCACACCTGATGGAGTGGTTTTTAATCAGTCTATTGCCAACCAATTGTCTTTATCTGGAAATTTGATTTTTTTATGTGGTCATTACAAAGGCATAGATGAACGTATAAGAGAGAAATTTATTACCAAAGAAATCTCTATTGGCGACTATGTATTATCTGGCGGAGAGCTAGCCGCAGCTGTATGTGCAGATGCCATCATCAGGCTGATACCAGGTGCAATGAGTGACGAAACATCTGCACTTACAGATTCTTTTCAAGACGATTTATTAGCTGCACCAGTGTATACACGCCCAGCACTTTGGGAAGATATGGCTGTTCCCGAAATATTATTATCAGGTCACGAAGCCAAAATACAAGCTTGGCGTTTTGAACAATCTGTACAAAGAACTCAAGCTCGAAGACCTGATTTATTGAAAGATTGATTTATTTTCCCTTATTTATAAGATAGATTCCTGCTATTACGGTTGCACCGCCAATTATTTGCTCTATTCTTAAGCTTTCGTTTAAGAATAAGTATGAAAAAATAGTTGTAAAAATGGGTTGTAACAATAGGGCAGGAGATACTATAGAAGCGGGTAAATGCCCTAATGAGTAATTGATTGACAACCAGCCAGTAAGATGGCAAATCAACCCAAGTGCTATAAAATATAGCCATGTATGAGTTGGGAAGTTTAACATTTTTATGTCTTGTTGTAAACAAAGCAAAAAAGCAAAAAATACACAAAATACCAATGACCAACCCATGAAGTTGATGGTATCTAGTTTTTCTCTAATTTTTTGGGTAAACATCAAGTAAATGGCATAAAAAAAAGCGCCTCCTATAGCCATAAAATGTCCTAATCCTATGGCTGGACTGTTGATTACGTCTTTTATTACCACCATCAAAATTCCTAAAATTGCTATGGATAAGCCTACCCAATAAGTTTTTGAAAGCTTTTGTTGGAAAATAATCATAGCTCCAAGCCCTACAAAAATAGCTGCATTGTTTGCCAACAAAGTAGCTATTGAGGCTGATGTAGTAAAGATAGCAATATTCCACAAAGCCATATCTGCCACAAAAGCAAAAGCACCTAATGCGATAAATAACAGTGTTTTAGTGTCAGGAATACTGATTTTTTTGTAAATCCAAATAGGTATAATTCCAATAAAACAAAAGAAAAACCTGTAAAAACCAGTTGTGATAGCTGGAGCTCCAGAAAGTTTAACAAAAATAGCCGACCAACCTATGCAAAAAATACCCAAGAATAAAAGTAAATATGCTTTTTTGCTTAAATTTTGACTAGGCATAATGGTTATTTTGTTTTAAATCTTTAATATTGCCTTTTGTAATTTAAATTTTCCAATTCGATATAAAACCATTTTAGTAAAGGTTTTCGCTTATTCTTCAACGAAAAAATTTCTTTGTTTTAATATATCAATAGCATTGAAAATAGCTGTTATCATAGAAGATTCGTTGGCTATATTTTTTCCTGCAATATCGTAGGCAGTTCCGTGGTCTGGTGAAGTTCGTACTATGGATAAACCTGCAGTGAAATTTACACCTTTTCCATAGGCGATGTATTTAAACGGAATCAATCCTTGATCGTGATACATGGCAAGCACAGCATCATATTGCTTGTAGGTGTCGGCTGCAAAAAAACCGTCAGCTGCAAAAGGTCCAAATAGCAAATGCCCTTTTTTCTTCAGATTTTCTATACATGGTGTGATAACGTTTTTTTCTTCATTGCCTAATAACCCATTTTCACCAGCATGTGGATTGAGTCCCAAAATTGCTATTTTAGGTTTCTGTATACCAAAGTCTTGTTTTAAAGATTGTTGGATAGCTTGAATTTTGAGATTTATTTTTTCGGTATGTATGTTTTTTTTAACCTGTTCTAAAGGTATATGACCCGTAACTACACCTACTTTTAAATCATCAGAAACCATGAACATTAATGGGTTTTTTGCTTCGAAATTTTCTGCAAAAAACTCGGTATGTCCCGGGAATTTAAAATTTTCTGTCTGTATATTATTCTTGTTGATAGGAGCCGTTACAATTCCCTGTATTTTTCCGTCTTTCAGGTCTGCTGTTGCTTTTTTTAAACATTCTAAGGCTGCTTCACCAGCTTTAGTGGTAACTTTGCCAGGTTCTATTTCGGTATTTTTGTCTTCCCAGCAATTGATTAAATTTATGCTTTTGAAGTTTATTTGCTCAATTTCTGTGATTATTTGAGCGTTCCATTCTTTTATTTGTAATGATTTTCTGTAATAATTGATAACTTTTTGAGAGCCGTATATTACTGGTGTACAGTAGTTTACAAACGCTGTTTTTGAAAGTGCTTTTAATATTACTTCTGGCCCTATTCCATTGTAATCACCTAAAGTAATACCTATAATTGGTTTTTTATTCTCCATATATTTTTTTAAGCCGTGGCTCTATTTTTCTATTTATTATCTTATGCAAGTTCTCAAATTATGCTGACAAATAAAAGTATAGTTTTTACTTTCCGTTTTTTTGTTTAATTTGTTGTTTATTCTAAATTATGATTACTTACACATGAAAATATTAGGTATCATTCCTGCAAGATTGGCTTCTACACGATTTCCAGAAAAAGCTTTAGCAGATATTATGGGTAAATCTATGATACGTCGTACTTACGATAAATGTTTGCAGGCTTCGTCTTTGGACTCGCTAGTAGTGGCTACTGATGATGAAAAGATATATAAACATGTCAAAGATTTTGGAGGAAATGTGGTGATGACCTCCGTTGATCATCTCTCAGGAACAGACAGGTGCAATGAGGCGTATGAAAATTATGGTGATAACTTTGATTTTGTGATTAATATTCAGGGAGATGAGCCTTTTATTCAGCCCCAACAAATTGATATTTTAGCTAATGTACTTACGCCAGAAACACAAATTGCTACACTTGTAAAAAAAATATCCGATCAAGAAACATTGTTTAATACCAATACACCTAAGGTAGTTTTTGATTTAAACAAGCAAGCAAAATATTTTTCTAGGCATCCAGTGCCTTTTCAAAGAGGGGTTTCGGAGTCAGATTGGCTAAAAGGTTTTGATTACTTCAAACATATTGGTATTTATGCTTACAGGGTTGATATTTTAAAGGAAATTACACAATTGCCAGCTTCTACTTTAGAGTTGGCTGAGTGTTTAGAACAATTGCGTTGGTTGGAAAATGGCTACACTATTTTGGTAGAAAATACCCTCTTCGATAGCTTTGGGATTGATGAACCTTCTGATGTTCAAAAAGCTATTCAAAAGTTTATGTGTTAGTGTTGCGGAATGAAATTGTTTGAAGATTAAATAGTACTCATTTTTTAAATTTTAAAGAAATCAAGTAAACCTTTTATTGTAAATTTCAAAATGTCTAAACAAAGTATTCTTTCATTTACTTTATTATTTCTTTTTGCTTCAGTTTTTGGCAAATTGTATGGTCAAGGCTGTAGCGATGCAGGATTTTGCACAATAAATAGTTTTAAACCAGGTACCATTGTAGAAAAAGAAAATAAAAATCAGCTCAGTGTAGGTACTTTTTTGGGTAAAGCAGACAATAGCATCACTGCTTATGGTAGTTATTTAGAGTACAATCGGCAACTTTCCAGTAGTTTTGGTATTGAGACTAAGATTTCAATGTTAGCTCAAAACGGAAATAACGTAAATGAATTCGGCTTTTCAGATATTTTTTTAAATGTAAATTACAAGACACTTTCAAAAGTTAAATTTACATTAGGTTTTAAAATACCCTTGTCTGAGGCAAATAAAGTATTGGATAACAATTCTCTACCGATGGATTATCAGGCTAGTTTAGGAACGTTTGACGTTTTGTTTGGGCTTGGGTATGAAATTGGAAAGTTACAATTGGTTACAGCACTTCAACAACCATTGAATCAAAATAACAACAAATTTTTAGCAACAAATTTTTCTTCAAATTCAGAATTGAGCAAGTTTCAGTCTACCAATCAATTTAGTAGAAGGGGAGATGTTTTATTAAGGATATCGTATCCTATGTTTATCAATTCGAAGCTAAAATTTACTCCAAGTGTTTTGCCAATCTATCATTTAGGTAATGATAGTTATGTCAATGAAACAGGTAGTCGAGTTGAAATAGATAAATCAGAAGGATTTACGCTCAATGGAAATCTTTATTTAGACTACGAACTAAATAAAAAAAATGTAATTCAGCTTAGTGTGGGTGTTCCTTTTGTTGTAAGAAACTCTCGTCCAGATGGGCTCACAAGAAGCTTCATAGCCAATTTTGTATATGGGGTGAAGTTTTAAATAAACTATTTTCGATTAATTTTCATTTTATCCTATCTGGATTTTCGTTTACAAATGCTCCCCAGCCTTTTTTTGTGCCTTTGCTTGTAGACATGATAGATGTGCCATGAAACTGATGGCATACAGCTATGGCAAGTGCATCAGAAGCGTCATACAGCGTGGTGTCTAGTTTCATTTTAAGAATACTTTCTAGCATAGATGCAACTTGCTCTTTTGAGGCATTTCCATTTCCTGTGACAGACTTTTTTATACTTTTGGGCGAATACTCTACTATAGGTATTTGTCTAGATAATGCAGCTGCCATAACTATGCCCTGTGCCCTGCCAAGTTTGAGCATAGACTGGACGTTTTTCCCGAAAAAAGGGGCTTCAATAGCGAGTTCGTCTGGAGTGAATTCTTCAATTACGCCAACTATTCTTTCGTAAATTTTCTTTAGTTTTAGTTCTTGTGTTGTATATTTGCTCACATTTATAACGCCATATTGTAGCACAGATATTTGTCCGTTGCTTACCAATATAACACCATATCCCATAAAACGAGTACCTGGATCTACGCCCAAAATTATTTTTTCAGTCATTTTTTTTTAAATAAAACTCAAATAACGAGTCTTAGGTAATGCAAAGTAAAAACAATCTGATAGATTTGCTTCAAAAATTTCAAAAATCATATTACTTTATTTTTAAAGCAATAACCTTATTGGGTATTTTGGTGTCTTTGTATTTTTCTTTGAAAAAAGAGCAACAAAGTTTATGGAATATAAGAGATGTTTTGGCTGAAAGCATTTCTTTTAAAAATAGTTTACTTTTGGGTTTATGTTGCGTTTTATTGTTTTTAAATTGGGGTTTAGAAGCAAAAAAATGGCAAGTTTTATCTCGGAAAATAGAGCAAATTTCTTATAAAGATGCATTTGAAGCTGTTTTGGTAGGAATAACTTTGAGTTTTGTAACGCCAGTAAATTTGGGTGATTACGCTGGGAAAATCTGGAAATTGAATGTAAAAAATAAGCTCGAAAGCATAGGAGCTATACTTCTGGGTAATGGTATTCAGTTTTATGTAAGTATGTTTTGGGGAAGTGCTTCGTTTATATATTTGTATTATTTTAAGTTTGATAGTTCCAGTTTTATTACTAATGTTTTATTGTTTATCATGTTGTTTTGCTTTGTATTGGGTTTGTTGTTTTTTTGTAAACCAGCCATTTTAGCTGACTTTTTTAAGCAATTCAAAGCGTTAGACGTTTTTCAAAAATACCTTAAAGTAATTAAATTATATACTTTCGGTGATATAGTTCAGTTGTTTCTTTTTACAACTCTTAGGTATTTGACTTTTTCTATCCAGTATATACTTTTGTTGATTGTATTTGGGGTGAATTTGCCAATGCTAGATATTTTTGCCGTTACTAATATGGTTTTTTATTGTAAAACATTGGTTCCAGCTGTTAATTTTATTAGTGATATTGGAGTAAGGGAGATATCGTCTATTTACTTTTTCAATTTATACCAAATCAACACTAGCAAGGTAGTATTGGCTACTTTATTATTGTGGTTGATAAACCTATTGTTTCCAGCCATTTTAGGTTTTTATTATATTCTCAAAATCAAACAAAAATGATTATTTACAATATTACATATAGCGTAGAACCTTCTGTAGCTGATTTTTTTATTCAATGGATGAAAGAAAATCATGTACCTAAAGTAAACGTTTTGCCAGAAATTAAAGCGCTTAAAATCTATAAATTGCGTACAGATTTAGGCGAAGGGCATGGAGTGAATTTTACTTTTCAATATGTTTTTAATCAAAATATTGAGCTCGATTTATTTCTAAAAAATCATTCCGATAATCTTAGAAATGAGGTTTTTAGAAAGTTTCACGGTTTTTATGCCGACTTTGATACCGTATTGGATGAAGTTTGATTATTTGTTTAAATAATTCATAATATCATCGTAAACACGTGGATCAGAAGGTCTTTTGGCATTTTCTTCTACTACGTTTCCGTTTTTGTCAATAATAATATACCTTGGTATAGAGGCTATTCTGAATAATTTTGTAACATTACTTGCCCATCCACCAGTAGATAATAAATTGATGGCGTAATCAAGATTTAGTTTTTTGACGGCCTCTTGCCAATTGTCGATATTGTCGTCGATAGAAATATTTAAAAACTGAATTTCTTTCAATTGCTTTTCGGTGAATCGTTTATGTAAAGTTCTCGAATTAGGAAATTCGGCTCTGCAAGGTCCACACCATGAAGCCCAAATGTCTAGATAAAGCACTTTTCCTCTGAATTTTTTGAGTGTAACGGTATCGCCTTCTATGCCGATAAGTTTCAGCAAATCGTTTTTCTTGTCTTCATTGTTTTTCAAAACCTCTGCATCAGTTTTTTTCAGGATGCTTTCACATTTGCTTTTTACAATGCTTAAATATCGCTCAGAGTCTTTGCTAAGTTGTAGTGCAGAATAGATTTGATTGACGGTTGAAGGAAGTCCCAAATTGCCATATTGGTACAATAAATTGGCTAAATAATAAGAATAAGGTTCTATCGCAAGGTTTTCACGGGCAAATGAATGCTTGTCTTTGAGCATTTGCGACTGGTCTTTGTATTTCTGAAAACCTTTTGACTGTGAGTTGTAATAAGTAACATAATAATTTAGGAAAAATCTATAAGCGGGTGAAAACACTAGCTCAGGTTGGTTTATTTTTGCTTTGTCGAGCTTTTCTAAAAGTATGTTTGGAATAGAAAAAACGGTTAGTTTACTTTTGTCAGCATTCCCTCTTACTATTGGATAAGCAAGTATGCTTCCCCAATAGTTCCAACGAATTTGATTTTCTATAAAATCCTTAAAAAATGGTTGCCATTGAGCAGTATTTGGGGCTAATTTGTAAAACTCGGTTTGTTGTTTTTTTTGTTCATACAATAGCATCTCCCAAGCGTCTATTGAGTGTAGAAAAATACTTTTTTCTATATTTTCTGGGTCAAAATTAAGTTTGAATTTATTGTTAAAATCATTTAAAAAGTCATTTTCGTTAGCTAAATCACCTTCAAATTTTAAAGAATTATCAAGGTCTGATGCATCTACTTTTAGTTTAATATTTGACTGGCTGTTCAGGTAAACATTCCAGTTTTTACCTCTAAATGATATTTCTATTAATATTGGTTTTGAAGCCTCAAGACTAATGTTTTTGTTGAAATCTTTATCCTCTGTAATAAAAGATTGAGTGCATTTTTTTTCTAAAAAACTCACATTTTTAAATATCTTCAAAGTGTCTTTTGAACAGTTTTTGATAGAAATTTCGAGTGTATTTTTTTGTGAAAAAATATTTGAAAAGCTAAATGAAATTATGATAAATATACAGTGTAAGATTCTTGACATTGAATGTTTTTTTTGAAAATCTAAAGTACATTTTTTTCTTTAAACTTCAAATTCTTCTTTTGACTTCATGGCTTTTATGGCTCTTTTGAATTTATATTTCACAGGTGAATGTTAAAATAAATGAATAAAATATTTTGTATGTAAAAATAAAGTCTTAATATTGCATTAAAATAGTTTAATTTTTTATCCAAATAACCATATAAAAATTCAAAAAACAATGAGAAAACAACAGATTAAAGTTGGGGCATTTTTGCTCTTAATGGGATTAGCTTTGACCTTCGCCTGTCAAAATCAAGAAGAATTAGCATCTTCATCCACAACAAACAATTCTAGAGTAGCAGCG
>JAGNSI010000148.1 GCA_017988135.1 Pseudarcicella sp. | reverse complement strand
AATTTGAGCTCCCTGTATGGGTTCTTTGGTAATTTGATCATACACATGACCTTTGAAAACTTGAGTTTGAGCTAAAGCAAAATTGCTCACCAAAACCAACAATAGTATTGATTTTTGAATAAAATTCATGTAGTAAAAGTTATAAACAGCATTAGGTCTTTATTCTTTTTAGAAATAAAGAAAATACTTTTCGATAAATATTTTGATTAAAAAAAACAGCAATTCGCATAGAAATTCACATACAAATTGCTTCAATAAGCTTTAAACAGCTTGAGGAGGGTGAAATATACCAAATATTTCTTCTGAAATATTTGGTTCGATAAGACCAGAAAAAATGTTTTTATTCTTTAAAAAACCTAACAATTCATTTTTCTTAAATTGTATAAAATCTAATTTTTGACAAAACAAAACTTCTGATTTCGACTTGTTATTTTCTGAGTTGTTTTTTTGATCTTCTTTTTCGGCTTGGGCAATTTTTTTCATCAAAACACACTGCCCTTTACACGAGTTGTTTTTATTAAATCTTTTCTGGCAAAGTGTTTTAGCAATAGTACCTTGATTTGCCTTAAAAACCACATAAATACCTATCTTGCTGAGTGGTTGCAAGAAAATAAGTAAAGCGAGCAATATGGTAATGGTATTTTTCAAACTTCTGCAAAGTTAAGCCATAATCATTAAAACAAACTGATATTTTCCAAATCTGTTTTATTGATATCAAAAAATTTCTGATGAATATCAAAAGGTTCTTGTTCTGAAACTGTTTTTTTATACATACTATTTTCATTCATTTCGTAGGCATTTACATTATCTTGAAGATTCCAAGCAAGTATTAAAATCACTTGTTGCAAAATAAACTGATCGGTAATCCTGAAAAGTGACTCTATTCTACCATCAAAACTACGCACCATTACATCAGCAGAACCTCCATATACTTTAGGGTCACCAGCGTTATGAAAATAATAAATACGGGTATGTTCCAAAAATTCACCTACTATAGAACGTACCATAATATTTTCAGACAAACCTGCTCTTTGTGGTCGCAAACAACATACTCCCCTCACAATCAACCTAATAGGAACACCAGCTTGAGATGCCAAATAAAGCTCATCTATTATCAATTTATCTTGTAAAGAATTTATTTTAATACAAATTCCACTCGACAAACCAGCTTTGGCATTTTCGGCTTCTATACGTATCATGGCAATCAAGCTATTTCTTAAATCTCTTGGTGCAGTAATCAAACTTTCGTATGCACTTGGTTGCGAATGACCAGTGATAACATTAAAAAACTCTGAAATATCATGACTAAGCACACTATCTGTAGTCAAAAGTCCAATATCGGTATATAGTTTGGCGGTATCTTCATTGTAATTTCCCGACGAAAGATGTGCGTACCCTACTACCCTATCTCCTTCTTTTCTAATTACTTGTAACAATTTGGTATGGGTTTTCAGACCTGGAATACCATAAATCACAAAGCAACCTGCTTTTTGTAAACGTTGTGCTTCTTTGATATTATTTTCTTCGTCGAAACGTGCTTTTACTTCAAACAACACCGAAACGTGTTTGCCATTTTCTGCCGCACGATGCAAGGCAGCTGCTATTCTCGAATTTCTAGAAATACGATAAAGTGTAATCTTGATGGCAAGCACTTTAGAATCTTCGGCAGCTTGCTCAAGGAGCTGTAAGACTGGCTCAAAATTATTGTAAGGATGATGCAAAAGAATATCTCCTTGCCTCATTCTTTCGAAAATATCATCTGCTGTTGCCGACAAAAAACCCAGAGGAGGTACAGCTTGTGGAACAGGTTTCAAATGTACTTTTACTTCTTGGTGCTTTAAAATCTGCCAGAAAGCCGTAAAATCCAATAAATGACTACATACAAAAATAGCATCTTTATCGAGCGACCAGCGTTTAAGCATCACTTCCATCAACCATTCAGAATGCCCTTTTTCTATTTCTATGCGGGTTATTCTTCCTAGTCTTCTGTCTTTTATTTTCTTTTTTATTTCATCTACAAAACCCATTTCGGCATCTTCTTGCTCTGTCAAATCGAAATCACCATTTCTGGTAATCCTAAACAAGCTGCATGAAATTATTTCTACATTCCTGTATAGTTGCGTGATATGGCAACGTATAATTTCTTCAATGGGTAAAAACACCAGCGATTCCTCTCTTTCTATCACATAAAAACGGGATAAATTTTGAGGTATTTGCACAAAACTTATTTTCTCGGAATTTGATTTTGTACTAGATTTTGAAGTAAATATTTCATCCGATTTGGTTACCACACCAAAAATCAAAGTTTTAGCCAATAAACTCGGAAAAGTATGCGTATGGTCAAAAACCATTGGTGTAAGCATTGGATACACCGTTTTATTGAAATATTCGGCTACTTCTGTTTGCTCATCGTCGTGCAAATCATCTAAATTTGCCAGCAAAATACCATTTTCTGAAAAAAGTGGTAAAATTTCGTCCGAAAAAAGTTTGTTTTTATCTTTTATCAGCTGCTGACATTCAGACATCAGCTTTTTCTTGAATGGCATTTCTCTCAAACCAGAATAGTCGGTTCGTTCCTTCCCAAAGTCAATATAATTGTACAATGAACCAACCCTTATCGAAAAAAACTCATCGAGATTGGAAGCTGTAATCGCCAAAAATTTAAGCCTATCAAATACTGATTTTTGGGTATCACGTGCCTGATCTAACACTCGTTCGTCAAACTTTAACCAAGATAAATCTCTTGAAATATAGTTAGATCTATCTATTATATCTTGTGACTTAATGATTGTTTTTTCTGTTACCGACTTCAAAATAGTACTGATTGATTTGCTGTTTTTCATGAGATTGGCTTTATTCAAATTAATATTTTTTACAAATTTAACGGCTTTTTACGGGTTAAAACATGTTTTAATGTTAAATTATTATACAGAAATCAAAATAGCATTAAACCTATTGACTAACAGTCAGTCAAACCAATAAAAATTAATTAAATCATAAAATAACAATAAATATTATGAAAAAAGTAATGTTATTTTTTTCTGTTGTTGTTGGTCTTTTTTTAACATCTTGCAACCAACAAGAACTCAACCCAACTAGTTCTGCGGATTCGTTAGAAAGTGCACTGGAAGCTAGCTCGGCAAGAGAAGCCGCATCTACAGATTCTGTCACCAAAAAACATTGCAAAGGTAAACTTACAGCAGTAGACCCATCCACTCTTTCAACTACTATCAACGATTATATTGCAACCAACTACGCTGGAGCTCTTATAAAATTTGCAGGAAAAGACGAAAAAGGACAAACTGTTATTGGACTTACCGTAAATGACACACGCACAGGTTTATTATTTGACGCAAATGGCGTTTTTATTCAAAAATTAGAACGCTTCCAACACAGAGCTAAGCTTACTAAAATAGAAATCGTAGATTTACCAGCCAATGTTACAGCTTACATAACTGCCAATTATGTAACTTTTTCTGCTAAAAAAGCAGGAAAAACTACTGAAGGAAACTACATTGTAGCACTAAAAGATGGAAATGGAATGCATAAAGTATTGAAATTTGATGCCAATGGAAACTTCACCCAAGAAGCACAAATTCCGCCACATGAAAATAAGCCAGGAGGACACAGAGGACGTGGACATGGACAAATGCATAAAAAATAAAATTTTCAAACAAACAATCTTAAATCTACACTATTAAGACAAAGAGCCATTTTTGCAAAAAAATGGCTCTTATTTTTGAATAAAATTCGTTAATTTTAGCTTTAAAAAAATCAAAAAAACATGTTAGCTAAAATATCGATTGCTACTTTAGTAAAAAAAAACCTTTTAGATACTTGGAGTGCTTATACCAACCCAAAAGACATAATCATTTGGAATGCTGCTTCAATAGATTGGCATACCACAGAAGTAACAATAGATTTTCAAGTTGGTGGCAAATTCAACTTCAGAATGGAAGCCAAAGATGGTAGTTTTGGTTTTGACTTTTGCGGAACTTATACCCAAATAATCCCACAACAATTGATAGCTTACACCATAGACGACTCAAGAAATGTAATTGTACACTTCGAAACAGCTGAAGAAAACAACACACAAATAACCATTGATTTTGAAGCAGAAAACCAAAATCCTTTAGAACAACAACAACAAGGTTGGCAAGCTATACTCGATAATTTCAAAAAACACGTAGAAAATAAAGCCTAATCTCAGGTTTGTCAAATTATTTCATACAATTTAAGCCCAATGCCAATTTCAAAATCAATACAATTATTACTTAGACGAATCTTGAAAAACCCAAGAATAACCCTTTATTGTTTTGCAATTTTATTAGCGATTTTTCTATTTTGGAAATACCAATCGCCTAACCCAAACCAATGGAAAATGGTAAATACTTTGGGCATAAAAATACCCTTTAAATACAATATTCATGGCATAGATGTTTCGCACCACAATGGCAAAATAGACTGGAATAAGGTTCAAAATATGACGCTAAAAAGGGACGACATAAACCTTGCTTTTGCCTTCATAAAAGCAACCGAAGGTGTTACACTTTCAGACAAAAAATTCAAACAAAACTGGGAAGCTCTCAAAGAAACAAACATCACCAAAGGAGCCTATCACTTTTATATTGCTTGGCGTGACCCAGTAGGGCAAGCAAATAATTTTATCAAAAACGTAAAACTGGAAGAAGGAGACCTTGCTCCTGTGCTAGACATTGAACAAAATTCATTAAAATCTGACAAGAAAATTATAGAAGAAATAGGCACATGGTTGAAAATAGTAGAAAATCATTACGACAAAAAACCAATCATTTACACCAATCCAAATTTTTATAAAAAATTCATCAAAGGCAACTATGACGACTATCCACTTTGGATAGCAGATTATTCCAACCAAAACCTAAGCAATTATAGTTCAAACCTTTATTTTTGGCAACATAACCAAAACGGATATTGTAATGGAATAAACGGAACAGTAGATTATAATGTATTTTTAGGCAACAAAACAGACTTTGAAGACCTATGTTTATAACAACAAAAATGATTATTTTTACACAATCAATTCATATTTAGGTATAAAAATGTTCAATTAAAACAAATAGTTGATTAAAAGTTCAAACTATCACAAAAAGATTTACACCAAATATTGACTAAAAAAAAACAATTTATTAAAAAAACTAATAGAAAATGACAACAAAATATTGCGGATTTTTAAGAGGAATAAATGTAGGAAACATTCGTATAAACATGGATGACCTAAAACAATTATTAGAAAAAGAAGGATTTACAGGCGTAAAAACATTTCTTCAAACAGGAAATGTGAGTTTCAAATCAGAGAAAACAGCTCCTGAATTAAAAGAAATTTTAGAAAAAAAATTAAGTACAAGATTCGAATACGAAGCATACATTCAAATACTACCTTTTACTCAATTGAATGAAATAATAAGTAGTTATCCATTTATTAAAAACGAATCAGAGCACTGCTATATCGTATTTACACAAAAAAAGAGTACCATAACAGAACTT